>NZ_JAQSUV010000032.1:211986-309846 GCF_028649355.1 Acinetobacter sp. Gutcm_16
GCCTAGGACATCGCCCTTTCACGGCGGTAACCGGGGTTCGAATCCCCGTAGGGACGCCATATTCGAGATTGATTCTTTCTAAAGTCATCTCACAAAAAAGCCCAAGCATTATGACTTGGGCTTTTTTATTGCTTGTCTATTTACGATCAACTTCAATTAAAGCGGTCGAGGCAAAAATAGCCTGTGGCGCAATCACAGTTTCATTCAAGGGAATGTTTTTCCCATATCGCTGTTGCATGAGTTGCTTGACTTCAGGCGAACTTAAATTAAATTGCTTCAGTTTGGATAACGGAGCCAACTCAATACCTAAAGCATCATGATAGGCCTTCCAGACTATTTCTGAGCAATATAAAGCACGATTGTCCCACTCAAAATAAAGATCATAAGGCTGGCCTAAGTATTGTTCTGCGTTCTTGATCAAGTGCTGCTTTTGCTGAACAGTCAAATTCGTTTTAAAACGCTTCACCACATAATGCCGCTCTACCCCGCGATCAATCCACTGCTGAAGTGCCGTATATTTCACAGGCTGAACTGCCTCTAAAACCCATACTTTTCCATTTCTATTAACAATTAAACCCATATGGCTATAACGAGACTTGGTCGCTTTTTGTATCCCTAAACTTTGTTGAGACTTCGAGACGTGAAAAATAATATCGCCCGTTTGATAGGACATATTCGCCCATAGCAGCTGAGGACTTACCAACAGTAAAACAGCACTTAAAATCGCAACATTTCTATTTTTCATCCTAGATTTCCTTTATTCTTCTTTTATAGATACGATCAATCACTTAAAACTAAAAATATTTATGATCTTACATCATCTTCAAAACTCACGTTCACAGCGTATTCTTTGGCTACTTGAGGAACTTGAGCTGTCTTATGAACTCAAGCTGTATGATGCAACACAAGCTAGACAAACGAATCTAAAATTTCCAACGCTCGACATTTCACATGATACTCAGACGATACGACTTACGGAAAGCAGTGCAATCGTAGAATACCTATGTCAACTACAGCAGAAGTTAATCATTCAACATGACCATGCGCAGTATTGGAACTTCTGTTTTTATAGCCATTATAGCGATACCAGTCTCATGCCCAATTTGGCATTGAAACAAGTTTTCCAACACATTAAGCAACAAACACCTTTGGTTGTACGCTTTGTGAGTTTGGCCTTTCAAAGCGCCTTCAATCACGCTTATTTAAACCCTGAGCTACATCGACAACTTAAAGAAATTGATACCCACTTAAGCACGCATTCATACTTTGCTGGCGATGTGTTTAGTTATGCGGATATCTTGATGTGGTTTCCACTCTATGCGGCCAGTTATGCCACACCACAGTTTACTCAATATCACGCCATTCAATACTATTTCACCCAAATACAAAGCAGACCTGCCTTCAATGCTGCAATGGCACGTGGGCAATGGTCTGCTTCCTATTTTGAACACTATTGGTCTATCACTCAGTAATGCTATGCTTAAGCTGACTTTCTAGAGTTGACTTGCCCTTTAATCACCGCCTTTACATTGCCTTTTAAATAATTAAAAAACACTTTGAGCGGTGACAGTTTCGGATTTGGTTGATTACCTTCTGCGATATCCTTAAATTGCGCGGCATACCAGATCACTTCCATAATCGCCATTTTATCGATCATTGAAATACCGGTTTTAATCTTATCGACTGCATAACGTACATCTTGACCTGCAATTAAACGGTTGGTTACGTCAGGTTCTACCGCAAATGGACGCGCCATCCCAATAAAATCACACGCACCACTCTCTAAGGCTGCGTTCATACCCGCAGCAGTACGAAAACCACCTGTCACCATCAGCTTACACTGGACTTGTTCACGAATTTTTTCAGAAAACTCTAAGAAGTAAGCCTCACGTGCAATGGTCGACGCTTTACGTTTTTCTGGCTTCACCCCAGCCATGGCAGGTGCTTCATAGCTACCCCCTGAAATTTCAATCAAATCAATCCCAGCCGCATCAATAGCTTTAAATGTCGCAATGACATCTTCTTCAGAGATTCCACCTCGCTGAAAATCTGCTGAATTAAGTTTGACCGAAATAATAAACTGCTCTGACGTTGCCGCACGTACCGCTTTATAAATTTCCAATAAAAAACGCATGCGGTTTTCAGCAGAGCCACCCCATTGATCTTGGCGTTTATTGGTCAATGGCGATAAAAACTGACTGATGAGATAACCATGTGCACCATGTAATTGCACGCCTTCAAAGCCTGCTTTCTCACAAACTGCAGCTGAAGTTGCAAAGCGCTGGATAATATCAAGGATTTCATCTTCACGAAGCGCTCGCGGAGTTCCAAAACTCATTGCTAAAGCAGGGCTAAACGGTACTGCTGAAGGTGCAACCGTTTCCCTATTTAAACCCTTAGGACACTGACGGCCTGGATGTGACAACTGCACCAATTGCACCATGCCATGTTTTTTACCAATCGCAGCCCATTGTTTTAGTGGTTCTAAGTCACGTTCGGTTTCAATCACCACCACGCCTGGTTCATTTTTAGCTCGGAAGTCCACCATCACATTACCTGTAATGGCACAGCCTAGGCCTCCTTTTGCCCAAGCCTCATACAAGCCTAAGTGCAAATGATTCGGCTGGCCAGCATGATTGGCCAGTGCTTCACTCATTGCCCCTTTAATCATCTTATTTTTAAAATGGACCTGCCCAATGTCGATTGCGCTTGCAAGCTGGCTCATGAAAATTCATCCTTTAATATTTTTTAGTGTTTTTACTCTATGTGTTTTTTGGCTACAGTCAAGAGAATTTGACAATTCATTTTGTCAAAATTTCTGATCTTTTATTTAGAATAATGATTTTACTGATACTGACTGGCTTGAATCAATTGACGCGTATAGTCAGACTGCGGTTGCTCAAAAAGTTGTTCAGTGGATTGCAATTCCACCACTTTGGCATGTCGCAAAACCAAAACTTGTTGGCAGAGTGCACGTACCACTTGTAAGTCATGGCTAATAAACAAATAGCTGATACCCTGCTCGTGTTGTAGGCGGCGTAATAACGCCACAATCGAACGCTGCGTGCTTCGGTCTAAGGCCGAAGTTGGTTCATCTAAAATCAATAGTTTCGGTTGAAGCACCAAGGCTCGTGCCAAAGCCACACGCTGTCTCTGTCCACCAGATAGCTCATGCGGGTAATAGCTTTTAAATATAACTGGCAACTCCACCTGAGTTAAGACATTCTCAACACATTGCGCCCTCTCAAATGAAGACAAAGGTTTTAAAGTCAAACCTTCTGCAATGATTTGTTCAACACTCATGCGTGGATTCAAACTTGCGAACGGGTCTTGAAACACGATTTGAAAATCACCACGAAGCGGACGTAATGCCTTTTGCGAAAGTTGGTTTAAATCATGTTCTCCAAACCAGATCTGCCCTCGACTTTCAATCAGCCTTGCTACAGCCAGCGCCAAAGAACTTTTGCCTGCACCACTTTCCCCCACTACTCCCAAAGAATGCCCTTGAGCCAAACTCAAGTCCAAAGCTTCAACCGCAGCAAGATACTGTGTCGTACGATTAAACCAGCCTTTTTTAATCGGAAATTTAACCTCAAGTTGTTTTAAGCGGAGCAAAGGTGCTGCATCTTGTACATTAATGGCTTGACCAAAAGAATGATTGAGTAAGTTTTGAGTATAAGTAGACTGCGACTGCTCAAAAATCTGCGCAACCGCCCCTTGCTCTACGACCTTACCTTGATGGATGACCACGACATCATCAGCATAGTTTTTCACCAAATTGAGGTCATGGCTGATCAAAATCATGGCCATGTTATGGCGCTGTTGCAAAGACTTCAGCAAGTCTAAAATTTGAACTTGCAACATGACATCTAGCGCTGTGGTGGGTTCATCGGCAATCAAAATATCAGGCTCTTGCACCAGTGCCATGGCAATCATGACCCGCTGACGCTGCCCGCCAGACAACTCATAAGGAAAACGCTGTAACACACTTTCAGGATTTGGAATACCCACATCCTCTAGCAAGGTAATTACTCGTTGTCGCGCTTGAGCTTTCGACCAACCCTGTGACCATAAAGTCTCGGCAATGATCTTTTCCACCCGATGCAAAGAATTTAAAGCGGTCATTGGCTCTTGAAAAACCATCGCGATTTTTTGCCCACGAATCGGCCTAAGTTGCGCATCGCTCAGCTTTAATAGATTTTTTCCGTCTAATAGTACTGAGCCTTGCACTTGTAAATCTTTCGGCAATAAACCCATCAAGGCTAAAGCACTGACCGATTTTCCTGAACCGCTCTCTCCAACCAGCACCAAAGTCTGCCCAGCACGTAGTTCAAAACTGAGCTGATCGACCAATACCCGTTCTGAACTGTGAATGCTCAGGGCATTCACTTCAAGTATCGGAGCTGTTCTATTGGCGTCTAGGGTCAAATGCATCGCGCAAAGCCTCCCCGATATACATCAGCAACGCAAGCACAATAGCCAAGCTAAAAAAGCCAGACAGAGCTAACCATGGTGCATTTAAATTATTCTTGCCTTGTAACAAAAGCTCACCTAATGATGCCGCATCAGGCGGTAGGCCATAGCCCAAGAAATCCAGTGCGGTTAGCGCTGTAATATTGGCTGTTAAGATAAAAGGCAGTTGTGACAGACTCGAGCTGATTGCGTTAGGTAAAATATGCCGAAAAATAATAGCTCGGTTGGTGACACCTAAACTTCGCGCGGCACGGACATAGTCCAACTGGCGCGCCCTTAAAAACTCAGCACGTACCAGTGGAACCAAAATCGTCCAACTGAATAACAGCATGATTAAAAACAGCCAGTAAATATTTGGGCTAAACATACTGACTAAAATCATCACCATGAACAGCATGGGTAACCCGCCCCACACTTCTAAAATGCGCTGCCCGATTAAATCGACCCAACCACCGTAATAACCTTGTAGTGCACCAATCACAATGCCCAGTACAACTGAACTGAAAGTCAAAACAAAACCGAACAGCAATGAGACACGTAAGCCATATAATACTCGTGCCAAAACATCACGACCTTGGTCATCTGTCCCGAGCCAATTTTGCATCGTGGGTGGTGACGGTACTGGAACCGTCAAATCTACATTGGGGGTTTGATATGAATATCGAATCAACGGCCAAACAGCCCAACCTTTTGCCTGAATCAATTCTTGTACCACTGGGTCTTTATATTCAGTTTCAGTTTCGAAAACACCGCCAAAAGTCGTTTCAGGATAGTGTTTCAATACAGGGAAATACAAAGCATGATCATACTTAAGCAACAGCGGCTTATCATTCGCAATCAGTTCTGCAGCTAAAGACAACACGAAAACACAAAAAAATAAAATACAACAACTGAGACCGAGCCTATTTTGCTTAAATCGTTTGAAACCTGCCTGTAAAATGGGTGACATCAGCCTCTCCCTTGCGAATCAAAATGAATTCGCGGATCAATCATCTGATACAACACATCGCCAATCAGACGCAGCAGCAAGCCCAACAAAGTAAAAATGAACAATGTGCCAAAAATCACAGGATAGTCTCGTTGCACAATCGCCTCAAAGCCCAATAAACCTAAACCATCCAGATTAAATATGATCTCAATAAATAAATTGCCCACAAAGAAGTAAGCGATTAAAGCTTCAGGTAAGCCTGCTACCACAATCAATATCGCATTGCGAAACACATGACCATACAACACTTGAGACTCAGTCAGACCTTTGGAACGTGCCGTCAGCACATAAGGCTTGCTGAGTTCTTCCATAAACGAATACTTGGTGAGATAAGTCACTGTGGCAAAGCCACCAATCACCATCGCCAAAAGCGGTAAAGCCATATGCCAAAAATAATCTTTAATTTTGCCCCATAGCGACAAGTCCGCAAAATTTTCCGAGACCAAACCTTGTAAAGGGAACCATTGGAAATAAGAACCGCCTGCAAAAAATACAATCAGGAGAATTGCAAAAATAAATGCAGGAACCGCGTAAGCCACTGCCAACAGTAGCGATGTAGACTGATCAAACACCGTGCCATGCAATCGGGCTTTTTTGATGCCTAAAGGAATGGAAATTAGATAAATCAGCAAAGCACTCCACAGCCCCAAGGACACGGATACAGGTAATTTATCCTTAATCAGCGCTGTAACGGGCTGGTCTTTAAAAAAGCTCGTGCCGAACTCCAGTTGCGCGTAATTTTTCACCATTTCAAAGAAGCGTATATGCATGGGCTGATCAAAACCATAATGTGCTTTGATCTTTGCGAGCATTTCATCACTGAGTCCCTGCGCGCCTTGATAGACATTTGAGCCTCCACCTGCACCGCCCAAATTACCCAAAGTTTGCATAGCTTCCGCTTGTTGAATGGCTTGCTCAACAGGACCACCGGGTGCAATTTGGATCACAGCAAAATTGATCAGCAAAATCAAAAACAAGGTCGGAACGATCAGCAACAGCCTTTTGAATATATACATACGCATCTCAAAAACCCCTATACCAGCTTATGGCTTGGCTGCCCGACCTAAATACTGACTCACCTTTTTCGCCTGTTTGGCATCACTCCACCAATAATCCAAACCGACATGCAACTGTGGACTCCGTGCCGGTTTTTGGTACATATTCCAATAGGCATACCATTGATCCGCTTTACCATAGGTTGGAATTTGATAATAACCCGCACGCAGTAATCGATCTAAAATACGGGTTTTCACCACCACTTGCTTACGATCAGGCGCTTGAATCAACTGTTGGATCATCTGATCAATTACCGGATTTTGAATACCCGAATAATTATAATTTCCCACCTGATGGGCTGAAGCACTGCCCCACAGTTGCACCTGCTCTTTGCCTGGTGTCAGAGACTGCGGCATCGTTTGTAGGGTCATATCAAAATCTTGAGTCCGCATCCGCTCATAGTACTGCGGTGTATCAACCTGTCGAATATTCAGCCGTATTCCTAGGCGCTTTAGATGGCGAACAAAAGGCGTAATTTCACGTACAGCATCACTCGGCTGAATCAGAAATTCAAACTGAATCGGCTTATTTTTCCGATCCAACAATTGCCCTTTGGCATTATATCTATAGCCGTTTTTTAATAAAATCTGTCGTGCGATAAGCAAATTATTTCGATTGTAGCCCGATCCATCTGAAGCTGAATAACGCCAGTTCTTTAAAACACCTTCTCGCTGCACAGGATGCAATTTCGCTAAATAAGGCTTTAAAATTTTAATTTCAACAGCCGAAGGCACACCTTTGGCCTCTAATTCACTATTAGAAAAATAACTTTGTAGGCGTTGATATTGCCCATAGAACATCGCTTTGTTTTGCCATTCGAAATCGTAGGCATAGGTTAAAGCTTGGCGAAAATAAATATCTTGAAAGGGCTGACGGCGAGTATTAAACACAAAACTTTGCGTTGGAATCGGATTGAAATGCTTAAATCGATATATTTTAACGAGACCTTGTTTTACAGCGGGAAAGTTATAGGCTGTCACCCATTGTCGTGCGGACTCTTCCTCATGCAAGGTATATAAACCCGCCTTAAACGCAGTAAAAGCAATATCTTTGCTACGATAATACACATAACCCACGCGGTTAAAATTATAGCGCCCTTGGTTAACCTTTAAATCTCTGGCCCAATACTTTGGATTACGCTTATAAACAACCCGCTGCCCTGCATTGATTTTCTCTAAAAGATAAGGGCCTGAACCTAAAATCGGCTTGACTGAAGTTTGACTAAAATCTTTGCCTTGCCAGTCTTTTTTGGAATAAATTGGCATTCTGGCCACAATCAAAGGCATTTCCACATTATTTCGGGTTTTAAAATGCATTTTGACACTGTATTTGGACAACACTTCGGTCTTGGCTAAATCCGACAAATACATCTGTAAACCAAAATTGGACTTGGTTTGAAAGATATCAAAACTGAACTTTACATCGGCTGCGGTAACAGGACTGCCATCACTAAACCGTGCTTTTGGGTTTAAATGAAAAATGATCGCGTTAAAGTTTTTCGGGTCATAGCTGACCTTTTCTGCCAGCAATGGATACATCACCGCGGGCTCATCCAAAGAACTACTCATAAGTGAGTCAAATAAATAGTTGGTTCCCTCAACCGCAGTACCGCGACCATTCATGCTGTTTAAGTTATCAAAACTCCCAATGACTGCACGTGTTAATTCACCACCCTTCGGTGCCTGCACATTGGCATAAGGCAGATGATCCAATTGGCTGTATTTCGGCGTACTATAGGGTGCAATAAAAGGCATGCTCTGCAGTGCAGACCATGCCTTTAATGGAATCGCTACAAGGCTGAACAGCAAGAATGTTGTTCTAACCTTCATCGGGACTTTCTCTGAAATTGCATTTCAACTCAATACTAATTCGGCACCTTAATTACATCACCAATGCGCAACTGCGTATTCGGTTTAATGTCATTGAGCTCAGCCAATTGCGAAGTGTCCATACCATAACGACTTGCCAGTCCAATTAAGGTATCACCACGTTTCACTGTGTACTGTGAAATCAGTTTTGGAATTTGAATGGTCTGCCCAACTTGTAAGCCCGCACGCGGACTCAGATTATTTAAACTAGCAAGCTCTGACACAGACATCCCAGCACGGTTTGCAATTGAGTTTAACGACTCGCCTGACTTCACTTTATAAGCTTCAGTTGCACGGCTAGAAGTTGCTTGTGGCTTTGCTGCCACTGTTTCTGTTTTGATCGGCGCGGGATCAACATCACCTTCAATTTTCAAACGCTGACCGACACGAACATTGGCTGTACGGCTTAGGTTGTTTAATGCAGCCAAATAGTTCAGTTGCAAGTGATATTTACGCGCAATACTATTTAGGGTTTCACCCGATTTCACAACGTGAATATCGGTTGAGTTATTACTTGCAGTAGTTTGTTTTTCGACTGTTTTCGGCGTTTCAACAGCAGGCACTTCACCCGTTAATTTGAGTTTTTGACCCGCACGTAAGCCCGCTGTACGACTCATATTGTTGAGGTCAGCAATATAATCCATACCCAAATTATATTTCGAAGCAATCGCAGTTAATGAGTCTCCAGACTGAACGGTATAAGTATCTGGCACGCTTGAACCCGCAGGGATCTTAATACTTTGACCCACTTGCAAGCCGCTATTGGTTGAAAGATTATTGAGATCAGCTAGCTCCGACAGGCTCATCTTCGACTGTGATGCAATGCTATACAAAGTATCACCACGTTGTACTTTATAACTTTCAACTTTGAACTGTGGCTCAGCTTTGACTGGAGATGCTTTGGCACTACTTGTCGTTAAGCTTTTGACATCATTGAGTGGCACATTAATTTTTTGTCCCACCAACAGGTTGCTGCCCGCATTTAAACCCGGTGTTAAATCTGCCAATTCTTGATTTGACAACGCATAACGGTCTGCAATCAGTTTCAGATATTCGCCACGTTTCACCGTATACGACTGAGTTGCTACTTTAGTTTGGCTCGTAGCTTTCTCATCGTTAGTTTTTGCTCGCGATTGTGCTGTTTCTTTTAAGGAAAGCTTTTGTCCCACACGTACGCCACTGGTCACACTTAAACCGTTATAGTCAGCCAACTGTTTTAAGCTTAAACCAAACTCATCCGCAATCCCTGTTAAGGTATCATTGGCACGAACAGTATAACTCTCAGGTTTAGTCTCAGCTTTTACGGTAGAACGTACTTCTATTTTTTCAGCTTGTGGTTTTGCATCATATAAATAAATCGATGTACCGACATAAAGTGTGGCATTCGCATCCATTTGGTTCCACTTCGCCACATCACGCCAGTTCACCCCATTTTTGGCAGCAATCAGCGCCAAAGTATCACCCGGTTGTACGGTATAAGTTGAACGTTTACCTTTTGGCGGCACAATCACAATTTCAGAGTCAGTCTTAACAAAATTTTTGCCTTGATTACGCTTCACTTCATCTGAATCTAAACGGGTATTGTCAGCCACAGACTTTGGATAAGCAAAACCTTTGGTTAACTCTTTGCCTTGCAGTTCAGCCACTGACTGACTGGTTTGAATTGCGGTGAGCTTAATTTTACCATCCAGAGGATCTACAATTTCTGTGCCTTGAGGGGCTAAAGCCTGAATTTCAGCTACCACTTCAGCTTGCTCTGCTTTCGTCGCAACTGGTTTCAGAACTTCATCGACAGTTTTGCTTTGACCTTCAGCTTGAATTGCCGCGGTTAACTGCTCACGTTCTGCTGCTGAAATTGGTGGTTCAACGGAAACTGGTTTCACTGGGGTCGCTGGCGTAACCGCAACTGGAATACGCGGCGCACTTGGAATATCGCTATTAGCAGCAAAAGCAGCCAGTGCATTAGACCCTTTAGGCGTTGAACCACGGGTAGGCGTCGCAATAGCCGTACTGCTCGACGACGTCACTGTAGACGAAGTGGCAGGCTTTCCTGTTGTGGTTTTTGTTGTTGTCGTCGCTAAAACAGGTGGTGTAGTTTTCGACGGTGTGATCGCTTTGGTGTTCAACGTCGGCGGTTCAATTTTGCTTGGTTGAATCGTTTGGTTATTTTCAGGCAGTTTGGTATTTGCAGATGCCCACAAGCCGCCTGAACCACCCTGTAATTTTTTCAAACGTACATCCACTGAAGGACTCAAATCCGCAGGAATTAAAATCCGCATTGGACTTGCACCATCAATCCATTCACCGCGGTGTCCCGGATTTAACTGATACAGCTCGGCACGACTTAAACCTGTAATCGACGCAACTTCATTTAGACTCACCGCGCCCACAGTGACTTCTCTAAAGTGTGGACGGTTGGCAATCGGTGGTAAATTGATGTTGTAGGCATTTGGATTTTTAATGATCTGCGCAACCGCCAAGAACCGTGGCACATAGTTCATGGTTTCTTCAGGCAGTTTTAATGACCAATAATCTGTCGGCAAACCTGCGGCTTTATTACGGTTAATTGCTTGTTGAATACGGCCCGGACCTGCGTTATAAGCCGCTAGCGCAAGTTCCCACGAACCAAACTGGTTATATAAACTGCCCAAGAACTCATACGCAGCACGCGTTGACTCGACCACATCACGGCGACCGTCGTATTGGCTACTTTGTTTTAAGCCATAAATACGTCCCGTACTTGGAATAAACTGCCATAAGCCCGCAGCCGCAGCACTACTGGTTGCAGCGGGGTCATACGAACTTTCAATCACAGGTAGTAGAGCCAGCTCTGTTGGTAAACCGCGACGCTCAGCTTCTTTAACAGTGTGATATAAATAACGTGAAGCACGTGCACTTAAACGATCCAAATACGGTTGGCGTGAAATAAACCACCCACGCTGAGCATCAATACGCGGATTCCAATGATCGGTGTTCATTTTAAAACCCACGGTCATACGCTTCCAGACGTCACCGTGCTTTAACACCAACAGTCGGTCCCCTTCCACCGCACGCATGTCGGTTGCAGAAAGTAAATCTTCTAAAGAATCTAGGCTGTTTGCATCTAGGTAGTTTGATCCTACTTGTTTGGATTTAGATGTTTGCGTTGCACTTTGCGTCGAGGAGCAACCAGCCAGTCCAAGTGTCGCGAGAGCTGAACCGAGTACTGTAATTTTAAATAATGTCGGTAACATCGGTTGGCCAAAAATGGCAGCTGACTTATACATAAGAAAATCCAAACAACTCGTATAAAATTTATTTTTTAGATCTGCCATTGTAGTAAAGCACGCCGCAGACACAAGGCGTTAATTTAACTTGAAATCAGTATAAATGTTACAAGAAATTAAAAAAGCTGCATCTTATACACTTCTCTAGTGCATTTGCGTTATACAATGGTGCCCGCTTAGTTTTAATTTTCAGTTTACGGAAGTTGTGTATGTCACAAACAATTACCCTGTATGTCGATGGTGCTTGTCGTGGAAACCCTGGTCTTGGGGGATGGGGCGCGTACATTATTACAGAAACTGAAGAACATAAACTGTGTGGCGGTGAAGACAACACCACCAATAACCGTATGGAACTTACCGCGGCCATTGAAGGCATTCTTTTTTGCCCAACCGATGCAAAGTTGGTAGTCTGGACAGATTCAACCTATGTCAAACGCGGTATTACCGAGTGGATTACGGGTTGGAAAAAGAAGAACTGGAAAGATGTTAAAAACCCAGATTTGTGGAAAAAACTCGACGCAACCTGCCAAGGCCGTGATATCGACTGGCATTGGGTCAAAGGCCATGCAGGTCATGAAGGTAACGAAATGGCAGATCAATTGGCGAACCTCGGCGCCGATCAAACACAGGCTCAACTTCGTCAGTCAAAAACAGCGACAACAGAACCGTCTGTAGATAAAAAAAAAGTTGAACCAGACTGGTTGTTAAACGACCCTTTTGGTTTGGGTTTCGATGACGAAGAAGCCGATGACAGCGAAGATTTAGCCGAAAGCGAAGCAGAACAAGAGCCAAGTTTAGTCGCTGAACCAGAACTTGCTACAACGGTGCCTTCTATTGAACAAATGCCTGAAGTTGCGGCAAGTGTGGATTTAACACAACTCAAACAACATCCACAAATTGTGATTACTCCACGTAAGGTTGAGGTCTTTGGACCTCGACAGCTCATCCTCGATACAGAGACCACCGGTTTTTATTATCAAGATGGCGATCGCATTATTGAAGTTGGTGCGATTGAAATGGTCAATCGAAAGCTCACAGGCAGCTCGATTCATATCTACATCAATCCGAAAAAACCTGTGGGCGACTCTGAAAATGTCCACGGGATCTCTGATGACTTTTTAAAAGATAAACCGCTGTATCAAGAGATTGCAGACACTTTATTTGCCTATCTCAAAGGTGCGGAAATCATTGCGCATAATGCAAGCTTCGATATGAACTTCTTAGACATGGAGTTCAAGCGTGCAGGATTTGTTGCGCTTACTGAAGTTTGTGCAGTGACAGATACCCTCGCGATGGCAAAATCTAAGCATCCGGGACAAAAAAACTCACTCGATGCCTTAGTTCGCCGTTACGAAATTCCACAGCGTGACCGTACCTTCCACGGGGCCTTATTGGATGCTGAAATTCTAGCCGACGTTTACTTGGCTATGACAGGTGGTCAGGTTTCCTTTGATATGGATGCCCTGTCACATAGTGAACAACAAAATGGGCAAAGTCAGCGTCAAACACTGGATATTGAACTGGCGGTAATTCACCCTTCAGCCGAAGAACTTGAAGCACATGAGACTTGGGTCAAACAATACCAAGAAAAACATGGCACACCCTGCCTTTTTGCCAAATAAATTCTAAAGTTTTTGTTAACTTTTGTATTACAAGATTTTTCAGTTAGGCTATAGTGATGAACAAGTTGCTATGCCTTCTTTGGGCCGCATATAAACACGATAAAACACTAGGATAGGTGCAGATCAATGTCTTACCAAACCTCTATTCATTTTGATCCAACGGCGCTGCTGATAATAAAAAATGAAGTGGATAACTCCATTAAGCTGGTTGAATCAGCTGTGAGCACCTTAGCAGAAGATCAGACTTTACCTTTTGGAATTGACGATGCATTAAACCAATTTGAGCAGTGTGCTCAAGTGCTTGCATTGATTGATATGTCAAGCTTGGCCAAAATTGCTGAATATTCCGCAGAACTTATGCGCAAGATCATGGGGAATCCTGCACAGATTAATACGCAAGATGTGATTGCACTCAGCGAAGGCACGACCATGCTGAAGCGCTATATTGAGTTCATTTGCTTAAGAGAAGTGAAAATTCCACAGTTTTTACTCGATACCTTAAACCGTCTTGAAGTTGCATTAGCAAAGCCTTTAACGCAAGAAGGTCAGCACATCGAGTCCTTACTAGACTGTATCACCCCAGATTTCAACCTCCCTCAAGCGCCAAGTCTTGAAAAATCTCAATATGTTCACCGCCTGTACAAGCTGTCTTTAAGTCAAATGTTGAAACAAGAAGAAAGCGAACTTGATTTACAAGCAATGAAATTGGTGGGCACTTATTTAGCGGGTCTAGCAGAACAAACGCCGAGTAAACAGTATTGGAACTTGGTCTATGTTGCACTCAATCAAATTGAACAATTGCTCATTAATGAACCACGTTTACGTACTTTGATTAGCATCGAACGTAACATTGCGCAGTTCTTTACTGCGCCTGAACGTTTCAAAGCCAGCCTCACCGATCTTGCCAACATTCTCAGCTTATGTATCAGCCAAGAAGACGAAGTATCCCAACACATCCGTGGCAAACTCAATATTGGCGACGACCTGCTCACAGATACGCAGCTGCAAGTTTTCAGTCGTCATCTGTATGGCCCTGATTTCGACACGATGCATACCATTAGTGATTTGGTAACCACTGAAATGTCACAAATCCGCAATGACATTGAGTACAACTATCAAAACATGACGCCTGAGAAGACCCAAGAGCTCCAAGCAAAACTGGTCGATTTGGCGAACATCTTCAAAGTGTTGAACTTAAATGAAGCGTATAATGACTTAAACCGTCAAGCAGCATCACTTAGTCAAGCAGATATGCTGAAAGATGAAGGTTTTGCGCAGCAGTTGATGAACGTGATCTTGTCGGCAATGAACTCCATTGGCGTGCTAGAACGTCACCATACTTCAAGCCGCCTACAGCTTCGTGTCAACAACATGAATATATCACTAGACCGTTTAGATGAAGCCCATGCTGCTTTATTGACTGAGGCTAAAACGTCTATTGACTTAAGTAGTCAAGCTTTGGCGCAATATCAGGAAGAGCAAGATTTAGCTGCACTTGAGAATACTCCTGCGCAACTACGTGAAGTTGCGGGCGCAATGTTGTTTTTAGGCGCAGAAAATGGTCAAACCGCCCTGAATATTTCAGCAGATTTTGTGCAACAACAAATCACGGCTGAAACTGCGCTCACTGCTGCTCAGGTGAATCATGTACTTGATGCTCTCGCAAGTGCAGATATGCTGATTGATAACTTAAAAAACAAACAGCCTGTATTACACAGTATGTTTGATGTAGCATTGAACAGTAGCCAAAAACTAAAGACTGTTGCCTAATGTCAGAACTTTCACTTGCTTATATTTTCTACCAACAACAATTGTTGGTGGATCATAACTTTCAATTGCCTCGTGTAGAAAAGCTAGCAAGTGATTTAAGTTTTCACTCGGGTGATCAAGTGATTGCCCGAGACCTGCTAGACAATGAGCCTATTCCTGAAGGCTTAGAACTCATCCCAATTCGCCAGTTGCTTCCACTTTGGAGCACCGCACAATTCGAGCAGGCCAGCCGAGCTATTCAACTGCTAGAATGGCGTCGCAATCATAAATTTTGTAGTCATTGCGGCCATGCCACAGAAGCACATACCAGCGAATATGCCATGATCTGTCCTGCCTGCGGTTATCATCAGTATCCACGGGTACAACCCTGTGTCATCACCGTCATTACACGAGGTGAAGATGAGATTCTGTTGGCAAAAAATGCACGTAATATCCGTAGTAATATGTATGGTTTGATTGCAGGCTTTGTTGAAGTCGGTGAAACCTTAGAAGAAGCGGTACGCCGCGAAACCTTGGAAGAAGTCGGCATTCAAGTTAAAAATGTTCAATACTTAGCGAGTCAGCCTTGGCCTTTCCCTAGTAACTTAATGATTGCGTTTAAAGCAGAATACGCATCGGGTGAGCTTTGCTTACAAGAAGAAGAAATCAGCGATGCCCAATTCTTTAAGTTTGATCAATTGCCTGAAATTCCGTTCAAAGGCAGTATTGCACATGCCATGATCATGCATGCGACAGAAGGCACAACGGTCGCAGATGATACACGTGAGTGGCTGTAAGCTCACTCACCATCTCTACAACAAATACACTTTAAAACCCAATTAGTGCTTAAGCGCATCCTCGAGCGCCTGCATAATTTTTTGCTTGGTCGTGAAGTAACGACTAAACAAACTCGATACTGAACCAATCATTGAAATATGACCGATGCGTGGCACCGTCCAAAGTTGACTGTAGTTACCTTTTTCTTTCAACCTACGATCCAAATCAACAGCATTGCTCAACCCGACGACATCATCATTTTCCGCAACCAATAGATAATGTTTAACCGTATTCGACTCGACGAAATAATATGGCATCACATCTTGATAAGGTCTGTTCTGATCAAAAGCATCCGCACAGATCGGATCACCTTTATAGTCAAAATGATAAGGGCCTGCCAAACCAATAATAGCGGTAATTTGACTACGGCATTGTATTTCATACGGTTTCGGATGATAGAGCGCAGACATCACATTAAATGCGCCCGCAGAATGCCCCATCAACACCACTTTTTCAGTCGAAATTTGATATTTAAGCTGATGCACATTGAGATAATTTAAAGCCAAGCTGAGATCATCAATAGAGGCAGGAAAAATATGCTCAGGCGCCAAGTGATAGTTAATCACCGCCACATCAAAGCCCTCTTTGGCAAAGGCTTCGCCAATAAAACGATAATCTTTTTTATCGCCATGCATCCATGCACCGCCATGCACAAATACAATCAGAGGCCGGTGTTCACGCGGTGTTTGCGTGCGAAAGAGATCTAAACGGTGTCGCGCACGTAACCCATAGGGCACATTTTCTTGGACCGAATAACCCTTACGCGGTGTTAAGCGGTTTAGGGCATAACTACCGACATCATAAATACGAAAGTCACGATAGAGTAATCTTGCATACTCTACCGAACGATTCAGTCTTTGAACAAAAGGCTGAAACTTATTGAACATTATTTGGCTCAACTTGGTCTGGGTCTATCGCAACAGGCGTTTGCTCTGTCGGTGTTGAATTAATCATTGGTGATGCAAATGCACTGGTCGTTTGCGTCTGTTGCTCTATATTATCCACCAGTGTGATAATTTTAGTCACATTCCCCACTTGCTGTAACACTTGGTTTAAATCGGTAATTTCAGCACCATTTAAACGTCCCATCACATATAACACGCCATCTTCGGTGTGAATACGCACTTTCGCATCTGAAACAACAGCAGCTTTCATGATCAAGCCACGTGTATTTGCTGTAACTGAGGTGTCTTGCATGATGGTGCTATAACTAATTTGGTTTCCAACTGTAATGTAGTTATGCACGGTTTTGACGTCCGACATCGCCCGTACATTGTCTTCAGCCAATTGACGTAAGTGTTGATCGGGTACTTGTCCTGTTAATAAGACATTGCCATGAAAACTTTCGATATTGACACGTGACTGTTTAAAACGACTGTCCAATTTATATAAGTTAATTTTTGCAGTACGCTCAATTGAAGAGTCAATAAAGACCTGCCCTAATGAACGTGCACCGCTTTCTGTTCCTACAGCGGCTGTTCCTGTCCCACCCGAAATGAAACTTGCACATCCAGATAAACTTGCGACGCATAATACGGTCATTGCAATACGATTGAACACTCAGCAAGACTCCTCAACTTTTCAAACTATTTTAATTCAGCATTTCAGCTTTGATTTTGTTCAAAGATTAATAAAGTCTTGATCAAAAGTAAAAGCATTTTCTATCCATTGCTGATCATAAGTGAATTTTGAAAAATCTTGCTGTATGGTTTTTGCAATTTCTTTAAAAAAATCAAAACAAATCACATCAAAGCGGCAATAATATTGCTGGAAATGTGGATGATCTTGTAAAAATAACATGGCCGTTTTTGCTATTTTGCGTTGTTTAGAATAGGAAATTGTTTCAATAGCCTGCGCAAAACGCGTTTTTGAGCGTGCTTTGACCTCAACAAAAACCAATTCCTGCCCTTTATGTACAATCAGATCAATTTCGCCAAAGCGCGAGTGATAATTGGACCGTACATGAACATACCCCTGTTCTTCTAGCACAGTCAAAGCCTGTTGCTCTGCCCATTGTCCCAGTTTCATCTCTTTATCTTCCCTACTTCATTTTTATTTTTTAATCATCACATTTCAAAAAACTCAATTTCGATCAAAAATCTCACGTCTTGATGTTTAAAACCACTGCTGTGAGTCTCTCGAACCATACAATTCATTTCATTCTACGTTTTAAAGCCTTCTTGGCGTTTAGATTTCAATCGAATGTCTTCCCGACTCCTGCAAATCCATCGCCGACAATATTCTAACTCACGCCACGACGGACAATTCAGGTAGAATGCTTATCGCGGTATCGGTTGAATGCATCAAAGCACTCAAACCAACCTATCATTTTATTATTTTGCAGCGCGGAGAAAACCCATGAGTGCCCAGTTATTTGTAGTCGCAACCCCTATTGGGCACTTAGATGACATGACTTACCGCGCAATTGATGTACTAAAATCAGTCAAAATCATTGCTGCTGAGGATACACGAACTTCAGCACAATTACTGAAACACTTTAATATTCAAACTCCACTTACTGCATGCCACGATCATAACGAAAGCAACAAAATTGACATCCTTATTCAGCGTTTGTTGAACGGTGAAGATATGGCACTTATCAGTGATGCAGGAACGCCTCTTATCAGTGATCCGGGGTTTAAATTGGTTCGTGCAGCACAAGAGCATAATATCCGCGTAATTCCTGTACCGGGCGCATGTGCTGCCATTGCCGCTTTAAGCTCAGTGGGCTTACCAAGTGATCGTTTCAGCTTTGAAGGTTTTTTGTCTTCTAAACAAACCCAACGACTGGCAAGTTTGGAAAAGCTCAAAGACGAAACGCAAACCCTGATTTTTTATGAAGCACCACATCGTATTTTAGACAGTGTCAGTGACATGGCCAAAGTCTTTGGTGCCGACCGCCCTGTTGGTTTTGCCCGTGAAATTACCAAAACCTTTGAAACCATCAAGAAGATGACATTAGGTGAGTTGGTTGAGTTTATTGCAAACGATCATCATCAACAAAAAGGTGAGATTGTATTGGTTGTTGGTGGCGCGACCACTGAAAAAGATATGGCACAAGAAAAACTCGACCAGCTTTTAACGCGCCTCTTACAAGATTTGTCAGTGAAAGCTGCATCACAGTTAGCGGCTGATTTGACTGGCATCAAAAAGAAAATTGCTTACCAACGTGCTTTAGAATTAACACAAGATCAGGCTGAATAAGCTTAGATAGCTTGAAATAAAAGTATTGCTTTTTTTTGAAGGAAAAAAATAAAGAGCAACAGACGTAAGTGCTTTGGCCCTTCTCTGCTGCTCTCCATGTTAAGCGGTTCCATGTGAACCGCTTAACTCAAATTATCGTAGTTATATCATTTAAAATTTATAAGCATGTGTATGGGTTGACTGATCGTCAATTACAATCTCTATCGAATTAGCTTGCTTCTTGGTAAATACGACCGCCGGGTAGTTGGCAAAAGTATTGTTTCAAGGCATCCAAACAACGATGGATCTTCATCGGCTGTTGTTCATGCTTTGAAATGATGGCATATAGCGTAAAGTTTGGGAGCTTCCACTCTGGAAGAACTTCCACTAAAGAACCGTTAACCAATTCTTTTTGCACATCCAAATATAAAATACGTGCAACCCCATGCCCATGTTGGCATAAAGTCTTTGTCACTAAAATATTATTACTGGCTACTCTTGATTTCATCTCAAGTTTAACCGCATCACCTGTCACCACATTTTTAAAATCAAAATCATGATTGTTCTTCATAATCGTGATCGGAATAAGATCATGATTTTTCAAATCTTCAGGTCGTGAAATTGGTGCAGACTGATTCAAATAGCTTGGTGAAGCAACCAAAATCTGTTCCACGCGCGCCAATGGCACGACATGTACGCTTTGATCGTCAACCGTTGGGCTCATTCTGAGGGCAATATCAATTCGCCCATTCATCAAATCCACATAATGATTATCTGCTTCAATATGAATAGATAATCCACGATGTGCAGACATCCAATGCGACAAAGCAGGAATCACGTGATTGGCACCTAACTCTGGCGTAGTGGCTATTCGCAGCTCACCCACGAGATCATCGCGCAATTCATTGATACGTATTTTGCCACGTTCAGCAGCGGCGAGCATTTCTTGACAGCTGTGGAAAAAAGCCTGGCCTGCTTCAGTTAAATTCAACTTTCTTGTTGAGCGATGTAAAAGAACAACTTCCATCTCTTGCTCTAAAGAACGAATTTGCTGACTCACAGCACTTGTAGTGATGCCTAACTCACGCGCGGCACCACTAAATGAACTCTTTTCAACAACACAAGCAAAAACACCCATTGCCCGTAGTTGATCTAACATAAAATTCTCTCTGGATTCATGAGAAGTTTTCATCTATTTGATAAAAACAACTCATTGTATTATACGGTGAATTTTTTGCGTTGCATCCAGATTTTTTAATTTAATGGTAAAACTATAGTCGGATTGATTGGCTTGCCATCTAAGCGTACTTGGAACTCTAACATGGTGCGCGTTGCACCTGTGGATCCCATTTCAGCAATTTTCTGTCCTGCCGTCACATTTTGACCGCTCTTCACATTCATTGCACTGTTGTGTGCATATGCTGTGATATAACCATCAATATGCTTAATCAAAATTAAGTTTCCATATTCTTTCAATCCGTCTGCTGCATACACCACTTGGCCATCTGCTGCTGCATAAATTGGATCACCTTGGTTACCAGCATAGCGAATACCTTTTACATTATTTGCTAAATTATAACCTTGCAAAACAGCGCCATTACTTGGTTTTACCCAGCGTAAAGTTGAACTTTTCGAGCTCGCAACAGGTGCGGTCGGTACTTTAGCAGGAGTTGTTGTAGTTGTGGTGGTCGTATTTTGACTCGGGAGACCAACATTTTGACGTTGAATTGGAGCGGTTTGTGTAATAGGTTGCGTCGTGGTTGTACGTGGACTACCCGAACCTTTTAAACGTAATGACTGCCCCACATAAATACGATACGGCGCAGCAATATCATTCATGTCTGCAACAGAGGTATAACTCAGCCCATAACGAGTTGCAATACCGCTCAGCGTGTCGCCTGAACGAACTGTATAATAGTCTGGTGCTTTCGCAAAACGTGTTGCATTGTTAACCTGTGGTTTAGAAGCACAACCACTCAAAATAACAGTTGAAACTACAGCTGTGGATAACACGACAGTTTTCAACAGTGCTGTAGGAATTGCAATAAAACGAATTTGAGACAACACAGACATTTATCTTACTCTCTAAAAATACAAAAAATAATCAGTTTAATTTGCGCTAAGATTAGCAAAAAAGTATGTGAAAATAGTATCTCTGCGCGTATTTTCACAAAGTTATAACAAACAGCTGAATACACTCCCTGTATTGCTCAGCTGTAGTGCCTTTTAAGCACTTATTTGCCCTTGTAATGCATGCAAAACTTCATAGTTAGTTGCATCCATCTGAATAGGCGTAATACTGACAAAACCATTCGCCACGGCGAAAAAGTCTGACTCTACCTCATCATAGCCTCTTTTCGGTTCTGCCACAGCTTCACCTGCAAGCCCAATCCAGTACACTTGACGACCACGTGGGTCAACATGACTGGTAATCGGCTTAGACTGACGACGACGTCCTTGATAAGTAATTTTAGCGCCCTGTAACTCAGCGACATCTGGAATATTAATATTTAAAATATGGCGTGGTGGCAGTGCTGGCAAACCTTGTTTCACAAAGTCATGCACCCACTGTGCCGCATGATGATAATCTTCTGGACGGTTGTACGAACGGACTTCAGGGCCTGCAAGTGATACCGCAATGGCTGGCTGTTTCATTAGACGCCCTTCAAATGCTGCTCCAACTGTACCTGAGTAGAGTACATCATCACCCAAGTTTGCCCCGCTATTGATGCCACTCACAACCAGATCAAACTCAAAGTCAAATAAGCCATTCATGGACAAATAGACACAGTCGGCGGGTGTTCCATTGACTGCCCACATGTCGGGTGCAATTTCGATTGGGCGTAAGGGGCGATCTAAAGTTAAAGCACTGGAAAAACCACTGCGTTCACTTTCAGGTGCTACAATCACCACGCGACCTAATGGACGTAAAGCATGTGCGAGCGCTTGAATACCTGGTGCAAAAACACCATCGTCATTAGCTATTAAAATATTCACTGATGGATCTTCTTAAATCTATATGAGTCGGTAAAAGCCTTATGCATCTATTTTGCACTCGTCTTCGTCTTTTTAATCTGCAATTAAAACAGGTCGATTTGCGGGTAGCTTGAAAAAAACTAAATCTTTCAAGCGAAAAGAAAAGCTATAGAGTCCTCGATGCAGAACGACTATACATTGAGATCAGGCAATCTGAAAAGATGAAATCATTGATCTGGGTGAGTACTTTACTCTTGCATGAGCAGAGTACAAAAGAGAGAGCTTAAAAATAGAAGAAGCTAAGCATACGTTCTATTACAGAAAGTGCTTTTAAGTGTTTTGATATTAAGCCAATTTATTCGCGTTTTTTACTCATTTCGGATAACAAATCCAGTTGTATTTCTTGTATTTGGGCTAACCTATTCCACTGATGCATCAACAGATGATCTACTTTTTCATTTAAGTGTTGAATTTCTAACTCTGCCTTTAAATTAATTTTATAGTCGTTTTGCGAACGCAATCTGTCTTTGGCTTCCTGTCTATTTTGGCTCATCATAATCACAGGAGCTTGAATCGCTGCAATACAGGATAAAATTAAATTTAATAAAATAAAGGGATATGGATCGGCAGGATGCGTGACCATGACCACTGTATTAACAATAATCCAAATGGCTAGGAAAGTCGCAAAGCACATGAGAAAAGCCCAACTACCGCCAAAGGTCGCAATTTTATCTGCCAGCCTTTCCCCTAAAGTCCAATTTTGATCTAACTGATTTTCAACATTTTTGGTGATTACTTCATGTTGTTGCAAACTTTTAATCACCTCATATTCAAGATCAGTCACTTCCCCCTTTTCAGACTTTAACAGTGAATGAACATACTGAATTCGATATTTGGTTAAGTCTGCTTGGCATATATAACTTTGAGGCGACCATTCTGGAAAATCATGTGAAATTTCTTCGGTAATAGATTTTCGTATTGCCCACATAGGAATGAGGTTTGTAATGAGGAATTTCTGCCCACAAACTAAACATTCATGACTTTGATTTTTTTCGCTCATGCTCGTTCTCTTTTATAATCATTATTGGTTTTGGGGAGATAAACATCATCGAACAAATTTCAAACTAATGTCAAATTTTCAGCATCACTCAGAGTAGCTCCTCATTAAGATTTTTCTAGACAGTAGCCATGAATAAAAAAATGCCACAGATATAATCATGATTCTGTGTCTTAAATAAGGCTAAACAAGTTCATATCATCAGGCTAAAAATTAAAAAAATCCAGCTTTAGAGCAAGGAGACAATCAATGCCTAACTCCGCAAGGCCTATGCGTTTAGGCCTACTTTTTCATACCATATTACTCACAGGTATCACCGCTAACGTAGATGCGAATACACCACCTGTAATTTTGACTTCTCCTAATGATTTTATATACCCAGATGTAGATCATGGTCTAAATGAAAGTCTTTATCCGAATGAGGCCGCCACCGCTAAGGAAATCGCGAACATCATTGAAATGACGATCCGAAAACAATATTCCACAGATATCGCGCTACGTGATGCGCATCCTAAAGCACATGGTTGCGTACGCGCAGAATTTAAGATAAATGAGACATTGCCTCAAAACATGGCCCATGGTGTTTTTATTCCGGGAAAAACTTATCAAGCGTGGATTCGTTTTTCGAATGGATCGAGTAATGCAAAACAGGCGGATATAAAAAAAGATGCACGTGGCATGGCAATCAAACTTTTAGCCGTGCCAGAGAAAAACCTTTTAGATGAACCTGCGGCTACGCAAGACTTCATTATGATCAATCACCCTGTATTCTTTGCCAATGACCCTGCTCGTTATCTATCATTTATGCAAGATATCAATAGCGATCGATTTCTAAAAAAACTGCATGTCCCTTTTGCATTAGGGGCCAAAGGAACTTGGATTGCCTTGAGCACTAGAAATAAAATTTCAAATCCACTGCAAACCAGATACTGGTCTATGGTGCCCTATCAGTTAGGAGTCGGCACGCATCGTCAAGCAGTAAAGTACTCTGCTCGTGCATGTTCAAGCGTTGTTAGCCCGATTCCAGCTACTCCTCAAAAGGACTTTTTAAGAGCGGCACTTCGAACGACCTTACAAGATCGTGATGCTTGCATGGAGTTTTTAGTACAACCTCGGACATCCAGCTCAATGTCTGTTGAAGACTCGATGGCGGAATGGAAAGAAGACCAAGCTCCTTTCTATAAGGTGGCCACAATTCATATTCCTCAGCAAATTTTTGATACCCCTGAGCAAAATAAGTTTTGTGAAAATCTATCCTTTACACCATGGCATGCATTAGCTGAACATAAACCACTGGGTGCGATAAACCGAATGCGCAAAGTCATATATGAACAGATTAGTCGCGTCAGACATGAGATGAATTCTGCTAAAAAAAACAACGCTAACAATGTCGAAAATCAATAAGGAGTCCTATGGTTAAACTCAATGGCCTGTTAATCTGTGTGTCTAAAGAAGAAGTCTGTATGGTGATAGAACTCCTTCCAGAACATATTGAGTTAACTCATCAAGAAGAAGGCTGCATTTCTTTTGAGGTCAAGCAAAGCCTCGACCCTTTTATCTGGGAGGTGCAGGAAGTGTTTGATAGCATAAAAAGTTTTAAGTATCACCAAAGTAGAACGGCCTCGTCCATTTGGGGAGTGAAAACGCAAAATATTAAACGGCAGTACAAAATATCTGAGGGTGAATAAGGTTTAAGTTTCTAGCTATAAAATGACAGGTCTATGACTAAAACTTGAAATAGCCCTCAAATGAAAGCTCTCTCTATTCAGATCATAAAATTTAAAAATGTTCTGCACTAAAAAACACAATGAAGAATAGCGGTTTTTGTATTGATCATCATGAATTGAGCAGATGCTCAACCTGATATCTTATTTAGTGAGCGGTCGCTGCTGCTTTGGTTTTAAAAGCCACCAAACAAAAGACGATAAAAGCACATAGAACAAAGGATGCGCCAAATCGACTCAGATCCAACCCTCCGTGACTAATGGGCTTATCTAGGAAATCCCCCAGTACGGCACCTAATGGTCGCGTGAGTACAAATGCAGCCCAAAATAAGAAAGTTCTAGAGATTTTGGTCCACATATAAAGCATCGTCAGCAATAAAAGTAAACCGCCAAAGATAAGTGCGGCACTTGTATAGCCCAAACCTTGCGTATCTGCTGTCCAATCCCCTAGCGCTGTGCCCAATGTTTGGGAAAACATGATAGTCAGCCAATAAAACGCTTCACTTTTAGAAGATTGAATACTCTGTACTGCAATTGACCCACTGCTGTAGTACCACGCCAATAAAGATAAAATAAGCAAACCAAATAAGATTAGACTGCCACCTAAATAGCCCAGCCCTAAGGTACGATCAACATAGTCCGCTATAGTTGTCCCTAGAGTTGTTGTTGCAATAATTGTAGACCAATAAAAAAATGCATTATATTTTTTGGCCTTAATCTGTGCTGCAACGAATATTGCAAAAATAATGGCGAAGATGCCCGTACTTACGATATACCCCAGATTAAGCGACATGGATAAGGCATCCCCCGCTGTTTCACCCAGTGTTGTTGCCGCAATTTTAATGATCCAAAACAGCAAAGTGACTTCAGGCACCTTGCTCAGCACTTCATGCAGTGTTTTTTCTTCAGTCATGATACGCACCCAAACCTTATTCTTTTGTCTATGCTGAATAATAGTGCTCACAACTGAAATCAATCTTAAATTTCAAAGACCTCGCCCATAGAGGCTGTTTATGGCTTTCAACACCACAACATCTATAGACTTTTCATTCGCTTTCTAAATTGACTTAAAAGCAAGCTGAGCTGAGTTAAACACCTAAGCTCATGTTGCCGCTCGCTACCCGTAAAGACAGCTGTAAAATAAGCCATGACAAATGTTCTATTCGCATCAATTTATTTGCGATATTTTTAATTCACCTGATTGACCCGTCTATAAGTAAAGGGTTTAGCTTAATGGAACAATGAACGAATGATGGAAACTATGCTTACTGTATCTCGCTTAGCGAAAAAACTCGGTTTATCCAGAACGACTATTCTCTATTATGAGAAACAGGGTTTATTAAAACCAAGCTTAATCACTGAAAATGGATACCGGTGGTACGGTGAAAGTGAAATTGAGCGTCTTAAAAGCATCATCTCTTACCGTTCTTACGGACTATCCATTTCAGATATTCGTTTGCTTTTAGAACCACTTAGCATATCCCAAGGGCAGATCTTGGAAAATCATTTTCGTGCATTGGAACAAGAGATCAATAACTTAAGAGCTCATCAAAAAGCCATCATTGAGTTATTGAAAAAGTCCATTTTATTAAAGGAAAAGTTCGTGAATAAAGCTAAATGGGTAGAGATTATGATCGCAGCAGGTTTATCAAAAGAAGATATGATGAAGTGGCATCAAAAATTTGAAGAGATGGAACCTGAGGAGCATCAAAAATTCTTAGAGTCACTCGACATTACACAAGATGAGATTACGGCTATTCGAAGCTTATAGTGCTTTTTAGCTCTCCAATCTTGAACATGGTGACTATCAAACTCAAGACTCAGTAGCTCTCATCTAAGGGCTATTGTGGATTCACTGCTTACCTATCGTAAGTATTTTTTATCCCTAAATATGATTCCTGCACCAACAAGCAGATCATCCTAAAGACCGCCAAAACTGAAGATTAGAAGTCGTTAGGATGATCATTGGCGATTAAAAGGTCCAAAACAAAAAACTTTATTAAAAAATGACTGGTCAGAACTTTTCATTGAATTCTAACTGAAAATATATATATTGAGTCTCCGCATCCACCATAAATATGTGATTTTAAAAATGATTAAAAGCTTAACATTACGTAATTTCTTCGGATTAGGCATGGCTATCATGATTTCTCAATCTGCTTTTGCACTAGAGGGATTAAGCACAGAAGAAGCCAACACCATCGTGAAAGAAGATATTGCAGCAGCGCAAGTCATGACCGAATTTTGCCCTGCTTTGGTGGGTCAAGGCCCTAAAATTGAAAACAACATTCAAACTTTAATTCAAACCTATTTACAAGACTACTCAGATAAGTCGATGACCTATGCAAAATTACAGTCAGACAGCGAATACCAGTCGATTCTGAAAGAAGCTCGTACAGATGCAAAGGGTACTGACAAAGCAGAACAAAAGTCAGTATGTGATGACGTTGTAAACTTTGAAGGTTAATTCAAGTTCTACATCTATATCGCAAAAAAGGATGAATAATGGGGTTATTCATCCTTTTTTTATTGGACGGAAAAATGTAAAAACAATGAAGCGACTTCAACAGCTTCTATACATTTTTGCGCTTACATTTACTTAAAATTTGTTTAAGCTCATCCTATTATGGCAACAACATGTATGCACTTAGGGTTTAGAATGAATTTAAATGTAATGAAAAAAGTGATTTTGGCAGTTTGTGGTACTTCTTTGATTGCCATCGGTTCGGCTCATGCAGCCAATAAAGACGAAAATATTGAAGTAACTCCACTGCAACAAGTAACGCAGCAAGAGTTGGCTGCAATTTATGTCCTATCAGAAGTTTGTCCAAGTCTCGTTTCAGACCAGAGTCAGTTTGAAAATGGATACAATACTTTGGCCAAAGAGTATCTACCGCAACAGAAAAACCCGACTGAATACCTTAAAAGCCTTAGCAAAGAGAAAAAATTTAAGCCTATTTTAGCCGAAGCTCAAGCCGATGCGAAAAAAGCAGGTAAAGCGAAAAACCAAGAAATTTGTAAAGAATTGAGCACTTACAGCAAATAATACCAATTGGTTACAATATCTTTGAAATAAGCCGATTTCTCCCGTAGAAGTCGGCAGAACTTTGTCCTAAAATGCAAAGCTCTCGTGCTTATACTAAAGAAATCGGAACCCCTTAGAATGATTCAAAAAAGCGCCCTTGCTGCGGCATTACTCGTACCAAGCATTTCATTTGCAGCAACTGTCTTATCCTCACCACCAGAACTAAATAATAAATCATATGTGCTGATGGATTATGAGACTGGGCAAATCCTCGCATCTAAAAATGAAAATGAAAAATTAGCACCAGCGTCAATGACAAAAATGATGACGAGTTTCATTATTGAGCAAAAGTTGTTGGCGGGCGAACTCACCGAAGATGAAAAAGTTCGGATGAACGAGTCTGCTTGGTGTCGTGGTAGTAGTTCAGAATCATGTATGTATGTGCCATTAAATGGTACTGCGACTGCATTAGAGATGTTACGCGGCATTATCATTCAATCAGGTAATGATGCATCTAAAGCCATGGCTGAGCACATTGCTGGGAACGAAGGTACTTTTGTTCATATGATGAACACTGAAGCAAAACGTATCGGCATGACTAATACCAGCTTCATGAACTCAACAGGCATGCCTGCTGAAGGTCACTACTCGACCGCTAAAGACATGGCAACGCTTGCACAGCACATCATTCACGACAGTTCAAAATATTATCCGATTTATTCTGAAAAAGAATTTACCTTTAACGGCATCAAACAAGGCAACCGTAATGCCCTGCTTTATACTGACCCAAGTGTCGATGGTTTAAAAACTGGTCATACTGACGAAGCGGGTTATTGCTTAACAACTTCGGCTAAACGTGGCCCAATGCGTTTGATTTCTGTGATTTTTGGTGCGCCAAGCATGCA
The DNA here is from genome assembly GCF_028649355.1 of Acinetobacter sp. Gutcm_16. Taxonomy (NCBI): domain Bacteria; kingdom Pseudomonadati; phylum Pseudomonadota; class Gammaproteobacteria; order Moraxellales; family Moraxellaceae; genus Acinetobacter; species Acinetobacter sp. Gutcm_16. Next base: position 240,716 of record NZ_JAQSUV010000032.1, read on the forward strand.
AGAACGCGCAACGCAAACACGTGAAATTTTAGCGTGGGGTTATGCAAACTTTGAAACCAAAAATGTTCAAGCTGCGAACCAAGTTTTAGCAAAATCAAAAGTATGGTTTGGTAAAGAAAATGACGTACAAATTGGTTTAGCTGAAACCTTCAACGTAACGATGCCGAAAGGCCAGGCCAACGCAATCAAAACACAACTGGTGGTTCAACCAAAACTGACTGCACCGTTGAAAAAAGGACAAGTGGTTGGTAAATATGTAGCAAGCCTTGATGGTAAAGTGATTGCTGAAAAACCACTTGTGGCGCTAAAAGATGTTGAAGAAGCAGGTTTCTTTGCACGTATGCTTGACCACATCAAACAATTCTTCTCAAACTTATTCTAAGCAGCAACATTTAGACTTAAGTTAAAGCATCCACACCTCGGTCTGGGTGCTTTTTTATTTTATAATGGACACCTACATAAAAGCAGAACACCAACATGGCTAAAAATATTCGCCCTTATTTGAACAGCACGCCACAGCTTGGCAACAACTGCTATATCGATGAAATGTCGGTAGTGATTGGTGATGTCATCTTGGCTGAAAATGTTTCTGTATGGCCTTTTGCCGTAATTCGGGGTGATGTAAACCATATTCGGATTGGTAAAAACTCGAATGTACAAGACCATGCAATGCTGCATGTTAGTCATAAAAAAGCGGACAAACCAAATGGCTCGCCTTTAATCATTGGTGAAGATGTCACCATTGGTCACCATGTCACCTTACATGGCTGTACCATCGGCAACCGTGTTTTGATTGGTATCAATAGCATTGTTTTGGACGATGTCATCATTCCTGACGATGTTATGATTGGTGCAGGAACACTGGTTCCCCCAGGTAAAGTGCTTGAAAGTGGCTATTTATATGTCGGTAGTCCTGCCAAAAAAGTTCGCCTTCTGACAGAAACAGAATTAGCATTCTTACCATATTCAGCACAAAACTATGTCAAAGTATCGGGACATTATTTAGAGCCATGATCATTGGGAGCATTTTGCTCCCCTTTTCATATCAGATCAAATAACAAGCATCACCTTCAAAAATGCTGAATCTGCGGATTAATACTTCTCAAACTCAGTCACTAAAAAATCAATTAGCGCTTTTACCGATGGTAATAAACCACGTCGAGAGGTATAAGCCAGATGAATCAGTTCGGGTTTTGGCTCCCAGTTTGGAATCACTTTGACCAAACGGCCTTCTTTTAAATCATTATGAATAATCAGCTCTGGTAACTTGGCAATCCACGCCCACCACAATACCTGTATAGCCTAGCGGATGAAGAAGATACCAAAAGCGTGGAACTAAGCTACTAATTTTATATCCATAACATAGCCACCACCGCCTAAATTTTGTAGAATACTCTTTTTACCCCATGGTGCTTTTACATGACCGCTTGGACAGCTCACGTCACCGTCGCAACTGTTGTTGAAAAAGACGGAAAATTTCTATTTGTAGAAGAGCATACTGCGGGTGTGACACACACTGTATTTAATCAGCCTGCAGGCCATGTTGAATCAGGTGAAACACTCATCGAAGCTGCCATTCGTGAAACTATGGAGGAAACTGGACATGAAGTGTCTATAGATGCGTTATTGGGCATTTATACTTATACACCACCCATGTTTCCAGATCGCACGTATTATCGTTTCTGCTTTTTAGCGCACTCACTCCATCACCATCCAACCGCCGAACTCGATACAGGTATCGTGGGTGCAGTATGGATGACTTTGGATGAACTACTTGAAACGGCCCGTGCACGTAGTCCATTGGTGATTAAAGCAGTTCAAGACGCACTCGCGGGTCAAAAATATCCTTTATCGCTCGTTTATGAGCACCAAAATTCTCCCCTTATTTCAAGTTTGGATGCCTAGTCCTATGCAACAACGTGTCATCGTCGGTATGTCGGGTGGTGTAGATTCATCTGTTTCTGCTGCTCTTCTTCTTCAACAAGGTTATCAAGTTGAAGGTCTTTTCATGAAGAACTGGGAAGAAGATGACGGTACGGAATACTGCACAGCGATGGAAGACTTAGCCGATGCTCAAGCCGTCTGTGACAAACTAGGGATTAAGCTACACACCGCTAACTTTGCTATGGAGTATTGGGATCGAGTATTTGAGCATTTCTTAGCGGAATATGCTGCGGGCCGTACACCAAACCCAGATATTTTATGTAATAAAGAAATCAAATTCCGTGCGTTCTTAGATCATGCCATGCAACTGGGCGCAGATTTCATTGCGACTGGTCACTATGCACGTCGCGGTGAAACTATGACCAACTCTAAAGGTGAAGAATATGCACCTTTACTGCGTGGTTTAGATAAAAACAAAGACCAGACCTATTTCTTACATGCTGTGCATGGTCGTGAAATTAATAAGACGTTGTTCCCTGTAGGGGAAATTGAAAAGCCTGAAGTACGTAAGATTGCGGAACAATATGACTTAGTCACAGCGAAGAAAAAAGACTCAACGGGCATCTGTTTTATTGGTGAACGTCGTTTTAATGACTTCTTAAAACAATACTTGCCTGCACAAGCTGGAAAAATCGTCTTAGATGATGGCAAAGAGGTTGGTGAACATCACGGCTTAATGTACTATACGCTCGGTCAACGCGGTGGTATTGGTATTGGTGGTTTGAAAGGTGTGGCTGAAGGCGCATGGTTCGTTCTACATAAAGATATTGAAAACAACCGCTTGGTGATTGGTCAAGGTCATGAACATCCACTGATGCAAAGTACTGCGCTTTGGAGTGAAACGATTGACTGGGTCGCAGGTGAAATGCAGATTCCTGAAACAGGTTTCCGTTGTACCTCACGGACGCGCTATCGCCAAGATGACCAAGATTGTGTGATCTTTAATGATCCGACTACCCCAGGTGGCGTACGTGTTGAGTTCGATGAGCCCCAACGTGCCGTGACGCCGGGTCAGAGTGTCGTATTCTACTCAGGTGAAGTTTGTTTAGGAGGCGGCGTGATTCATCATACCAATGCTCCTAAACCTGATTTTATTTAAAGGATTTTAAGACATGGCTGAGTTACCGTTTCAACAGCCTCAAACTTTGAACGAACGCCAAAACCGAGCTTTGGCGTTGGCGGCTGTTTTTCAGTCCGCGCAACTGACGCATATGACCGCCTTGAGCGGTCAACAAAGTATTGGGGAAAGCGGTAACTTCTATTTAGAGCAGTTGATTAAAGCCAGTTTAAATATCCGACCGAAGGGCAACCAAAGCGGACAAACTTTAGACTTCTTTCATCAGCTGGCGGACATATCCTTAGGACTAAAAACTTTAGAAAGTAGCATTACCCAACCCTTTAACACCTCACCCAAAACTCGAATTCCCAAATTATCTACTGCTAAACTTCCCATGACCTATGCCATGGCACTCTTACAACTCGAAAAGAAAGTGTATAGCAACCCCAAATTCGTTGAAATTATTGAACAGTCCCAACAAAAAATCTTAAGACAGCTTTCTTTTTTCGATAACAACTATTTACACCCAAGCATCATTGCCAACCTCGCACAAACCTATGTCGACACTGCTGGACAAATTAACCCAGGCATTATGGTGCGAGGAAATGCAGAAGCATTTAAAGACTCATCGCATACCAACCGCATTCGAGCTTCCCTCTTTACTGGCTTACAAATGGCACATTTATGGCGTCAGCTCGGTGGAAGTTCATGGGGTATGGTGTTTAGCAAACGCAAGTTGCTTAAAGATATTCAAGATCTCGCTCGTTTACAGTATCAGGTGATTTAACACATGATTGACGGGCTTTTTAGTTTTACGTTTAATTCCAAAGTTTAAGGAATCGCTATGAACGCTTTAACCGCACTTTCTCCATTAGATGGACGCTACGCTAGCAAATGTGATGCGCTTCGTCCTTTCCTCTCTGAGTTTGGTTTAATCCATGCTCGTGTGACTGTTGAAGTGCGTTGGTTACAAGCGCTTGCAAACCGTCCAGAAATCACTGAAGTGCCTGCTTTCAGTGCTGAGACCAATGCTGCACTTGATGCAATTGTTGCTGACTTTTCTGAGAACGATGCCAACCGTATTAAAGACATCGAACGTACCACGAACCATGATGTCAAAGCCGTTGAGTACTTCCTGAAAGAAAAAATTGAAGGCATCGAAGAGCTTAAAAATGCGGGTGAATTCATTCACTTTGCATGTACCTCTGAAGACATCAACAACTTGTCTCATGCATTAATGTTGAAAAGTGGTCGTGATGTATTGGTTGCATCTATGCAGCAAATCATTGACTCAATCGTGGCATTGTCTGAAAAGCATGCTGACCAACCTATGTTATCTCGTACACATGGTCAGACGGCAAGCCCAACCACTTTGGGTAAAGAAATGGCAAACGTAGCTTATCGTCTTGCGCGCCAAATCAAACAATTCAAACAAGTTGAGCTTTTAGGCAAAATTAACGGTGCGGTAGGTAACTATAATGCTCACCTTTCTGCTTACCCAGACATCAACTGGCCTGCGCACTCACAAGCATTCGTTGAGTCTTTAGGTCTAAGCTTTAACCCGTACACCACTCAAATTGAGCCGCATGACTATATGGCAGAACTGTTTGATGCTTTACGTCGTTTCAATACAATTTTGATCGACTTTAACCGTGACGTTTGGGGTTATATCTCGCTTGGTTTCTTCAAGCAAAAACTCAAAGATGGCGAAGTGGGTTCTTCAACGATGCCACACAAAGTAAACCCTATTGACTTTGAAAACTCAGAAGGTAACTTAGGCTTAGCCAATGCAGTACTTGCGCACCTTGGCGAAAAACTTCCAATTTCGCGCTGGCAGCGTGACCTAACAGACTCAACTGTACTACGTAACATGGGTGTTGGTTTTGCACAAAGCTTGATCGCTTTTGAAGCTTGTTCAAAAGGCATTGGTAAACTTGAACTCAATGCTGCACGTATTGATGAAGACTTGAACAATGCGCAAGAAGTTCTAGCTGAACCAATTCAAACTGTCATGCGTCGTTACAACGTTGAAAAACCATACGAAAAATTAAAAGCATTAACTCGCGGTCAAGCCATGACACGTGACATGATGGTGGACTTCGTCAATGGTAATGAACTTGAAGCTGTCCCTGCTGCTGACCGTGCACGTTTAGCGGAAATGACACCTGCAACCTATACAGGTAACGCAGCTGAACAAGCAAAACAAGTTGCTGACTTAATTTCTAAAATCTAATTTTAGAAATTGAAAAAAAGCGAAGCTTCGGCTTCGCTTTTTTATCTATAATTCAAACAAGAATCTCCTATACGCATAATTGAAAAACCAATAAAAATGATGACAATCCTGAAAAGTACAACAACGAAAGCTCACTTTGACTATCAACTGAAAAAGCCGCATTGGATTGCGCTCATTGTACTTACTGTCGCCATTGCTTTCGCATCGATCCATCCCCTTGAACTCAGCTCTTATATTTTGCATCAGGTCGGAACCGTATTCATGTTGGTGACGCTGATCATTTGTCTTTATAAATTGGGGCTCAGCTTGATCAGCTTTATGCTTTATATCGGTTTTTTGCTGATTCATATACTCGGTGCGCATTATCTATATTCTTATGTACCCTATAATGAATGGTCAATCCAATATTTAAATCTAGACCTCAACCAGAGTTTAGGTTGGACACGGAATATGTATGATCGCTTTGTACATTTAGCGTACGGTTTGCTGCTCTACCCGTTCTTTTATCGTCTGTTTCAAGTGTGGCTGCCTCAACTTTCTAAACTCACCCTATTCTTGCTGGTCATTCAATTTGTGATGGCAAGTAGCCTCATTTACGAATGGATTGAATGGTTTATTGCGATGGGCTTATCGCCTGAAGATGCTGAAAATTACAATGGGCAACAAGGTGATATTTGGGACGCACACCAAGACATGCTTTTAGCCACAGTTGGTGCAATCATCACAGGCATAGCCTGTCTATTGAAAAAGTAGTCCTTTGTTTGCTGCCATCCCTATAACACAACAAATCACGACTATTACAGGACTCATTCAAGTATAAATGATTTGTGCATCAGCTTTAAAAACACAATAAAAAACACCACGTCAGGCGTGGTGTTTTTAACTCTCTTAGTCTTTCGCAGACTCATCTGTTGGCACTTCAGTAATTCGGCCACCGCGAGCAAGAAATGCCGCAACTTCGTCTTCAAGTGCTTGGCGTTGTTTTAATTTTGCAGTCACCGTCAGTGTTTCAGCTTCGGCAACATCACCATCACTTGCAGCATTATCAGAAGAATCTGATGCGCCTTTTTCTGCTGCTTGAGCTTCGTCTTCGTCGACTGCTGAGTCTTCTACATCATCATAATCATTTGAATCAGTCATCTTAATCTCCCCACAAATGACATTTTAGGTTCCCATGAATTACTGGTTTCCAATTATGTTGAAATTTAACAAGCTCTCAGCCTTTCGCATAGTCTTATTCAACGGAAAATCGTATCTTTTTTAATCAAAATCGTAATCTTATTTTACGACTGGCTAAAAATTAACACTTCCTTTCTTAGACAGCATAACGCGTCTCTTTGAGTAAGCCTAAACCATTGGCCTGTGCCATAAAAGCATCTTTTAATACAGGTAGTTTTTCAACCTGTTTCAAACCAAAGTTTCGCGCCCACACCACAGGAAAGAGTTGTGTGGTTTCCATCCAACCGATGGCAGACATGCTATGCATCATGGCATCATTTTGTCCTTTACGGCGGTGTTCATAGCGTTTCAGTGTTTGCTCATGTGCCCACACGCCACGTGCTAGATCATGTAGTAATACATCACACAATACAGCCGCATCAAGACAACCAATATTCACACCTTGCCCCGCCAACGGATGAATCACATGGGCCGCATCACCAATTAAAGCCAAACCCGCTTTGACGTATTGCTGTGCAGCACGTGCTTTGAGTGGGAAAGTGGCACGCGGTGTCACGTCCAACACTTCGCCTAACATGTGATGACTTTCTCGCGTTAATAGCTGGGTAAATTCAGCATCTGAAAGTGCAGCATATTCTTCTGCATAATCATCGGGGAGCGTCCATACGATGGACTGCCAATGCCCTGCTTGCTCTGGTTTTAAACTCGCCATTGGTAAAAAAGCCAAAGGCCCTGTTTCTAAGAAAATCTGACGTGCAACATGTTGATGAGGCTGTGCAGTACGAATGGCACAGCTTAGACCTGCTTGTTTGTAGTCCAGCACATCAATATCGATAAACGCTTGTTCCCGTACAAAAGAGTTTGCACCATCTGCACCAATCACCAGTTTGGTTTTCAACACCGTACCATCTGCCAAATGGATATGCCATAGCCCAATACCTTCTTCGACACGGGCAACTTTAACCTGAGTTCGGTAATCGTTGAGTACAGCAAGCATCTGCTGTTGAATCGCTAAATTAAGCAAACTTGGCTCAACCATAGAACCGAGGGCTTGTTCGCCTTGTGGTTCCTGCGTGGACACATGACCAAAGTTAATTTCACCATAGCCATTTTTATTCCACACCTGCATGCCACTATACGGTATCTGGCGGGCAATCTTGTCCCAAACATCAACGGTTTTAAGCAGGTGTATCGTTGCTTGACTGAGTGCCAAAACACGTGGGTTGGCAACACTTAAGTTTTTTTGTTCATCTAAAATAGGTGCAGCATCCAGTACGGTAGCCTGCACACCGCCTTGCGCCAAAAGCAAAGCGGTCAGCCCACCGACCAAACCACCGCCAATGATCACCACATCTAAAACATCAGTTTGAACATGACTCATGCTTTTAGCCCCATAGCATAGTTGGCAACGAGCGGTTTAATGCCTGGAATCGTATCAAACGCGACCAAACCAGTATTCCGAATAAACTTTAAGATTGGATTGCTGTTGCTAAAACCTCGTACCACCGAATCACAGAACTTAATTACGCGTTGTTGATCGGTCAAACGTGAAGCCTCATAAGCTTGCAGCATTTCGGCATCGCCCAAGTCGGCATTTTGCGCAATTTGCTCCGTTAAATAACGTACCAAGACGTGCGCATCTCGCATACACAGGTTAAAACCTTGCCCCGCAACGGGGTGAATGGTATGCGCAGCATTACCCATTAAGATCACTCGTCCAACGGCCTGCTTTTCTGCTAGTACTTGTGATAATGGAAAGCTAAAACGCTTACCTGTTTTTTGAAACTTTCCTGCACGGTCGCCATAAGTGTCTTGTAATGCATCTAAGAAATGTTGATCATTTTCATCGCCCAACCATTCACCTTCTGTGCCTTTTTTCACAGGCCAAACCACGGAGCGACGGTATTCACCTGGAAGCGGCAACAGTGCCAATGGCCCTAAGCTACTAAAACGCTCAAAACCCACATGGTTGTGCGGTTTTGAAGTTTGCACTGTAGTGACGATAGCGACCTGATCATAATCATGTTCTGAAGCACCAATTCCTAAGGCTTTACGGCAGAATGAATCACGTCCATCTGCAGCAATGACGAGTTTTGCTTGCAATGACAGTTGTTCTTCTCCACGACTCGCGTCTATGTAAGCCATATCGGCATCTTGGGTCAGTTGGGTGACTTGTACACCATCAATCAACTCAATGAATGGTTGTTTTTGAACTTCTGTAAGCAGTACACGACCGAGCCATGCGTTTTCTATGACCTGACCGAAACTTTCGACTTTTTCTTGTTCTGCTTTAAGGCGCGCCTTACCAAAGCTACCTTGTTCGGTGATATTTACTTCTAAAATAGGTGTTGCATGTTCTTGTAACGCACTCCATAAGCCTAGTTCTTGGTAAATTTGGACTGTACGACGTGACAAGGCGCTGTTTCTTGCATCAAAGCTAGAGTGGTATGGCGCAAGGTTTTCATCATCATAATTTGGGTATTTGATCGCCTCTAAAAGCTTCACCGCAATGTTTTGTTTGGCTAACATCAACGCCAGACTGAGTCCGACCATACCACCACCGACTATGATGACTTCTTGTTGCATGCTTCTATCCTTTTTATGGTGTACTTAAAGTCAAAAAACTTCAAATACCTATAAGTTTTAATGGATTTATATTACATCAAAGATTTTCTTTTTTATAATGAAATGGATGTTTTTACGTACTTTCACCGTAAAGTGTCATGTCATGATTTCTGAAAAGACAGTCTTTTCGATTTTCATCAAAACTTCTTCAGGACACTGTTTAAACAGACTTATAAGAAATGTGCAACTTTAAACAAATAATGATCATGAAAAATGAATAATACATAAAAAAGCCCAACCACTTCAGATTGAGCTCTTCAACAAAACATAAGCAATTGAATTTAAAATGTAATTTAAAGGATTACGTATAAGGTGTATTATGTTATTTTTAGCAAATTTAAACATTTACCTTATAATTCAACTGTAGTTCATCCGCATTTCTCCCTCTAATGCCCCAGTTTTCTTTAGGAGTTTCAAATATAGTTATCTCAACATCATTTGAATCAATACCGCATAGATTGTTTATATTTTCGAATAGAGACCTAATAAATGCTTTTTTAGTCTCTTTTGTTCGTCCATCGAACATAGAAATTTCAATAATTATATAAGATTTACTGCGATCTACTGGATATACAAAATTCTTGGATTCTAGTGCGATAAAACGTTGAAACCTTTTCTCTTCAGGGTATTTTAATTCTTTAACTAAAGCCTGATGGATAGCTTTACTTAAATTATCACGATGTAATTCTATTGTTTCATTTAAAGCATAAATTTTTATCTGAGACATTACTTTCTCTAAATTAAAACCCTAATTTTAGCTTAGTTTCTCCCCTATTTAACATAATGGCGCTTATACGCAACAACAGTATTAGAATTCAATCAAAGTGCTTCTAGCTCCTTTAGCACAATCCTCAACGTTCGAATTGCGGAAGCACGAAAAACAGCATTTGTCCCATCAGCAGAAGGATTTTTATCTGTCCAAGCGATTGCTGCAAGACATTGAATGCCAACATAGAATAGAAATTTCATTTCAGGCACAGTCTGCTTATACGTACATACCCAACCCTCTAAAAAAGCATTTCGTAATTCTAAATCAGAGAAATCTATATCCACCCAAATAATTTTAGCTAAATCATAGACCGCATCTCCAATACGAGCAGCGTCGAAGTCTATAATACCCGAAACCCGATTTTCTCTGTCTACAAGGATATTTCGACCAATATAGTCACAATGCAGTAAATGAAGCTGTGTCGGCTCACATATCGCTTTAGCGTATTTTCGTAACTGATTCAATTGGTCGCAAAACTCATGATAATCAGATGACAATGAATTTATACGTGACATCCATTTTGAGATCATTAATTCTAATTGTTGCTTCCACAATACCCAATGTGTTGATAAGCCGTCTCGATATTGCCAGAACCTCATATTCAATATGCGCGTTTGTGGAAGCGCACGATGAAGTTCGCCCAAAGCTCGTCCTGCATTCCCAAGCAAAGAGATTTTCTGTACCCGCGTACAATTTTTTAATACTTGATCGACTTGCCTACCTTTTATGGCACTCATGACAAGGATAGAAGAACCTTCCCATTCAAACTTATTTAATACATTTGGGGTTAGTGGAAATTCTTTGAGAGCTTCTAAGATGTTACAGTAACGATCATTAGCCGTTTGAATATTTGCTATTTTGATAAAGACTTCTCCTTGAGAGGATTGCCCTTGATACACCAATGCCCCATTTCGCTGTGTAACTAAATCTAACGTCTTTGCCCGAATCCTATGCTTTAAATCAGATAAATCTTTCATGCTGCCTAATTTCTGTTGTGAATAAAAAGATGATGAAATAACTAAATTTTTTTATTTATAAATATTAGAACTATTGCAAAAGTCAAAAAAACGATCATTTATTGGCAATATAATGAGTGTTGAATGTCACTTTTCTCTTGGTGAGAACGTCAGGATGAGGGATGATTCTTCATATAAATCCTCTCCCTAGCCCTCTCCTTTGAAAAGGAAAGGGAACTTTCATTGTGATTTCAATACAGTTCAAAAAACGACTTATGCAAGAACACTATTCTACTTGTCTATTTAACAACTCCATAAACACCTTATAAAAAATAAAAGCCGATCTCATGATCGGCTTTTATACAGTAAATTATATTTATCGCGCCATTAACGCTTCAATCTCTTCTACCGACTTCACCACTTTCGCAGTCAAATTCAGTGGACCGTTTTTGGTTGCTACGATGTCATCTTCAATACGAATACCAATGCCACGCCATTTCGCATCGACAGTTTCATCATCAGGTGCAATGTATAATCCCGGTTCAACCGTCACCACCATGCCTTCTTCATAAGCACGCCACACACCTTCTTGCTTATATGAACCAACATCATGCACGTCCATACCCAACCAGTGCCCTGTACCATGCATATAAAACTGACGGAAACTTTCCTTTTGGATAATCTCTTCAATATCCCCTTGCATAATACCCAGATCAAGTAGGCCTTGGACTAAAATACGCACAGCAACATTATGTGGTTCTTTATATGAGTTCCCTATACGCACTGCGTCAATTGCAGCAAGTTGTGCATCGAGAATTACATTATAAAGAGCTTTTTGCTCAGGGCTGAACTTTCCATTGACGGGGAAAGTACGGGTGATGTCGGAGGCATAGTATTCATATTCACACGCTGCATCGATCAGCACCAAATCGCCATCTTTTAGCTCTTTGTTGTTCTCTACGTAGTGTAAAATGCAAGCGTTTTCACCACCACCGACAATGCTGTTATACGACGGCACACAGCCATTTTGACCAAATACATAATTCAGCTCAGCTTCTAGAGCATATTCCATCATGCCTGGCTTAACAGTTTGCATGGCACGAATATGAGCTTGTGCAGAGATATCAGAAGCCGTTTGCATCAATTCAATTTCTTGTGCTGATTTAAACAAACGCATTTCATCTAAAATACGGTCTAGCTGTATCACTTGTGCAGGTGCAGCAGTCCCACGACGTGACTCACCATTGGCCGTCGTGATCCATTTTGCTACGCGCGCATCAAATTCGGGCTGTTGCCCAATACGATAGAATAATTTTTCTTTGCTTAAGAGTTTTTCAATGATTTCTTCATCTAACAAATCTATCGCATACGCTTCGTCAGCTTCATAGTCGTCTACCGCACCATCCACACCTGCGCGGTAACCATTCCAGATTTCCATCTCGCGGTCACGCTCACGGCAGAACAAACTGTAGCTGTACCCGTCTTCATCGTCTTCGGCAAAGGTTTCAATAACCGCTACGGCTTCGGGCTCAGCAAAACCAGTCAGATAAAAGAAGCTGCTATCGGTGCGGTATTTATAGTCTGCATCACGATTACGCATCGCCACTGGGCTGGTTACAATAATGGCAATACTGTTCGGACCCATTTGTGCAGCCAAACGGTCACGGCGTTCCTGAAAATCCACTTGCGTTAGTTTCATGTTTGATCTGTCTTTTTTATACCAAAGAATAAAAGTGCCACGCGCACCGTATCATGTACGCGCAGCAAGTCTTATGCCAATCAGCTTGGGCGATGCGGCGTAAACATTTCTACAACATTGTTCGCTTCTGTTACAGAACGATCGATTTGTTGCTTGTTATGAAAGTGTTTAAGCAGAGAACTTTCCTCAACCGCAATCTTTTTGCGGCCTACAGATAAGCTCACAGGAATTAAACGTACGAACTCGTATAACTCTTGATAGCTCTCTTCACCCTCTTCATCATCATCGGTTTCTTCAAACTCAACTGCCGCCACATCTTGTAAATGTTCGATCAGTTCCATTTCATCTGGGCGAATATGACCCGACGCCAAACCAAAGCCCAGCACTACGCCTGCGCACCAATCCGCCAAAGCTTGTACACGGTCTGCCAGCGTATGGGTGTCATCGGGAAGTAACGGTAAATAGTCCAACTCATCGTCAGAAAGTGCATGTGCGACATCTTCTGCTTCATCGGCTAACAAAGCCAAAGCTTCTTCGCTTAACTCAGGAATTTCCAAAGTCGTGAGGATGTGTTGCCACTCTTCACGGCTCGGTGCCTGAGTTACACAAATGATACCTGTGAGTAAACCATGTAACTCACTTGGGCTAGAAATCTCTTCAATTTTAGAAAAATTTGGCTGCCATTCTGACCAACCTGAAATATCGTCTTGCATTCGTTTATCCAATCTCTATACTTCTTATATATTACCTTTGTTTGCAGCACTGTGCGACCACGATATGTTAGAAGAATTACAGCGTCTACAGGCGCATATTGGCGTTTTAAAAACGCGACTTGCTCATTTTGAAAGTGAAAATAGCACTTTAAATGCAGCTAAACTGGATGCTGAAGAACAGCACCGTTCTCAAGTTGTGCAAAAAAATGGCTTAATTACCCAGAAGCAAGAACAAATTGACGATTTAACTGAGCAATTAAGCAGCGCTCAAACCCAATATCAACACTTGAACACTGATGCGACTGCTTTGGCCGATCGTTATAGTCGTTTGGAAAAAAGTTGTACGGATTTAAAAAATCGCTTTCAGGAAATCTTGGCTGAACGTAATGAATTACGTGCAATTAAAGAAAAAATGAACAATGATCAGCGTCAAGCTCAGCAAGAAATCCAAGCACTTCAGCAAGAACGTGAAAGATTGTTACAAAAAAATGAGCATGCCAAAGCTAAAGTCGAAGCCATCATCCAACGTTTGGCTATTTTAGGCACAGAGCAAGATCATCACGCGCAAGAAATTCAACAACTTGCCCACCCTACTGAAGCTGGCGAGGAAGTTTAATCATGAGCGAACCAATTACCGTTGAATTACGTGTCTTAGGTCATAGCTTTCGTTTAGTCACAACGGAAAAAGAAAAAGCCGACCTTGAACGTGCAGCTCTGCTTTTAAATGATAAATATGATGAATTTCGCCGTAAAGCACCGCGTGTAGAACCCAGTAAAATTATCATTATGGTGGCACTAGAGTTAATGCAAGAAGTGTTGTCGATGAATAAAACACTACAAGAGTATGCGCACGCAGAACGATTACTGGCAAATATTATCGATGACGTTGCGGAACTTGTTTAAACTCGACTTAATTGAATAAAGTATCAACACTTACTTCAGTTGTTTACAGTTCGTAGCGGTGTATGAGTTGCCATCAGCGTGAGATTCGTTATACTTAAGGCAACTCTGAGGTGTTCGCCAGCGGGTCTATTCCCCTGCCGATACTTAAACTTATGGATGTGTTCTGTATATTTAGAGTGTATGCCCACTTTCATGTGGGAAACCCAGCAAGTATACGTCGCGTCCACCTTGAACTCATCGGGTTCAGGGTAACGACACATGCAGCGGCATCTTCGGAGTACTTTATTTATTTCAATAACAATAAGCTTATAACTGAACTCCTCCCTCGCTCTGTTCACTTCAATCCACATAAATCATCAAAAGTAGGCATACGGTAGGCTCTAAAATTATTGTGCTATATTGCTATATATTGTTTCAATCAGTTAAAAAGTACAATGGGGCAAAGACATAAGCTAATAAAAACATTTATTGATAGTCTCTCTAGAAAAATAAGAAAAAATAGAAGAAATTAATATAGAAACCAATCTTTCAACACTTAACATATTTGTACTGAAACATAGTTATCGATTTTCCTTGGATATATTTATTCATCTAAAAAAGTTTGAAACAGCTTTGCAACAATCTGTGTTATTTCAACTTCACTCAATGCGGCAAAACCAAACCGAATGTAAAAACCGTCTAATTTTGAAGTTAAGTTCGAACCAAAATTATATTCTGAATCAATATTCAAATGACTTAAAGCCTCTGTATAGTGAGTTTGATATGGCAGATTAAACTTAATCCATAATGCCATGCCTCCTGCTGGCGTAGTAATTTCAACTTTATTCTGAAAAAGTTGCTGAAAAGTCATCACGGCAAAATCTCGACGGCTTTGATAAATTTTGCGCATCTTTCGTGTATGTCGCTTGATTTCACCTTGTTGCATCAACTCTGCAATCGCAAGTTCTGTAATGGCATTGCCCTGCTTATCAATGAGCAAAATATCCTGTTTCATGGCTTGGATAATTTCCAAATCAGCGACCACATAACCAACCCTTAAACTGGGTGCAAATACTTTGGACAATGAACCGATATGAATCACTTTTTCAGCAGCAGGTAAACTGATTAAAGGTGGTATGGGGCGACTGTCATAGTGAAATTCATGATCATAATCATCTTCGATAATATAAAAATCAAAAGTTTTAGATAATTCCAAAAGCTTTAGTCGCCGATCCATCGACATGGAAACAGTGGTTGGATATTGATGATGTGGCGTGGTATAGACTGCTGCAACCGAATGATTTTTTAGTATTTCTGTTAAGTGATCTGTGTCTAGACCATGTTGATCTAACCTAACACGCACAATTTGGAAATGATTGGATAAGAAGGTTTCCACTGCTGGCGGATAAGACCACTGCTCTACCACAATGACCTGACCTTGTGCTTGTTGCTTGGCAAGCACACGAGCTGCGAGAAATATCCCCATTTGGCTTCCTCGCACTACACAAATATGCTGTAGGGTAGTTTGAATAAATCGCTCCATTGACAACATATTTAATAAAGCTTGACGTAATTCCAATGCCCCTTGTGGGTCACCATACCCCATAATTTGCTGCCTCGTCACCTTAATCAAGGCATGACGATAGGCACGCGAAAATAACTCATATGGAATCAGCCGAGTATCAGGTATCCCATCATTTTTAATCGCCTCTTCCTGTGGTGTAGATAATTCCATAGAGGCTTGATCAGATGTCATTAGTACTGATGTTGATTCAAGTTTGAGATCGGGTAAATGCTCAGAAATAAAAGTTCCTTGTCTTGGCTTTGAGACTAACCAACCTTGAGCTTCTAAATCTTCATAGACGGATTGTACAGTTTTTCGATTAATCCCCAACTCATCCGCTAAGGTCCGCGAACCTTGCAAACGTGTGCCCTGCTTTAATCGCCCAGACAAGATTTCCTGAATAATCTGGTTTGTCAGTTTAAGAAAAAGGGTTTTTTCTTTACGTTCAGCAAGATGTAGTCGCATTTCCCACGATTGTTGCATGATTATCTGGACCATATAAGTTTTAAAAACTGGATATTTTCTACCATCCAGAAGTTTCTTATTCTGCCCATATCCAAATGACAAATCAACTGAATAGGAGGTCTTATGGAAACTGCTCTACTGGATAAACAGCAACTGATGCACAACGCTCAACAAAGTATGCAACAACATTTTCAAGATAAAGACTACACCGATCAACAAAAACTGGCCTTAACTTGCCGTATCTTATTTGATCATGGTCATGATGCTGGGCTTGCAGGGCAAATCACCAGCCGTACGAAGAAAGGTAATACCTTTATTACACAACGTTTTGGTTTAGGCTTTGATGAAATCACTGCCGCCAACTTATTAGAAGTTGATCAAGACCTGAAACCTTTAAATGGCGAAGGCATGGCAAACCCAGCCAACCGTTTCCATACTTGGATTTATAAAGAGCACCCCGAAGTGAATTGTATTATTCACACGCACCCAACGCATGTCGCTGCATTGTCTATGCTGCGTGTGCCACTCGTTATCTCACATATGGATACCTGCGCTTTGTATGAAGATTGCTCTTTCGTAGGAGACTGGCCTGGTGTTCCTGTTGGTAATGAGGAAGGAATCTTTATTTCTGCAGCACTTGGTGAAAATCGTGCTGTTTTATTATCTCATCACGGACAGTTGGTTACAGGGAAAACCATCGAGGAAGCTTGCAATCTCGCCATCTTGATTGAACGTGCGGCACGCTTACAACTTTTGGCAATGGCCGCAGGTCAAATTCAACAGATTCCGCACGAATTAGCCAAAGAAGCCCATGATTGGGTGTCTACAGAAAAACGCAACAAAATCAATTTCGCTTATTACGCTCGTAAAGCTTTGAAAAATCACTCTGATTGCATTAAAGGAGAATAATCATGAAATTAGAAGGTATTATTGCTTACCCAATTACTCCTTTTAAAGCTGAAACACAGGAAGTTGATTTTGATGCGTTGGAGATTACACTAAATGCTCTACTCGAGCATCAATGTGATGCAATTGCACCACTTGGCAGTGCTGGAGAAAGTGCTTATTTATCTTGGCAAGAATGGCAACAAGTCGCTCAAAAAAGTATTGAAGTTGTTAATCATCGTGTACCTGTCATTCTAGGAATTTCTGAACTCACGACTTCAATGGCAATTCAAAAAGCTCAAAAGGCTGAAGAGTTAGGTGCAGATGTAATTATGATCATTCCCGTCTCCTACTGGAAACTGACGGATCAGGAAGTTTATGAGTATTACCAGCAAATTGCAGCAGCGACTAAGCTCCCTATTATGGTCTATAACAACCCTGCAACGAGTGGTTTAGATATGTCACCTGAGCTAATTGTCAAAATGTTTGAAGAGATTGAAAACATTTCTATGGTAAAAGACAGTACAGGTGATATTCAACGTATGCATAGATTCTATGAGCTCACACAAGGGAAATTGCCTTTTTATAATGGCTGTAATCCTTTAGCACTTGAGGCATTTTGTGCTGGTGCTAGTGGTTGGTGTACCGCTGCCCCAAACCTCTTGGGTAAACTACCGAACCAACTCTACCGAGCAGTAAAAGATGGTGATTTAGCTCAGGCACAAAACCTTTTTTATAAGCAACTCCCTTTATTGTGCTTCATCGTGCAAGGTGGTTTACCAAAAACTGTGAAAGCGGGCCTGAATGAACTTGGGTTCAATGTCGGTGACCCTAGAAAACCTTTACAAAAAGCCAGCTTAGCTGAGATAAATCAAATAATAGGTTTTATCAAGCAAGCAACTCAGATTTAACTTTATAGATTACTTTATGCTGTATTTAACTCTATAAAGTTAAGTACAGCATAAAATCAACGTATGCATTTGTTAAGATCAAATATAACCAACAAGCTTTCATCACAATTCTTTTAAGGCTGGTAAATCAGATCGTGCGATTTGATAGGCTTCGTTAGCATCCATACCTAAAGAAATCAAAAGTAATTCTGCAACATCTGACCCGCTATCACGCCAAGTTTTATAACCTTCAAGCACCAAAAAAATTGAGCTCAAAACACTGCCAGCAATCATAGCTATAACAGACATCAATTGTTCTTGTCTAAATTGATACCGACCATTTTCAAGCCCATGAATCACATCGGGTAAGGGTGAATCACTTCCTGTCCATAAGCCCATCATTGATTTTGCACTAAAGGCAAATTTACAAATAAAACGTCCCCAGTCAGGCTCATCATGTGCACGTCTAAGATACATACGTATACCTTGAGCAAGCCGAACTGCATAATCTTCTTCATTTTTAAGGGTTTTAATCACTCTGGCATTCATTTCTGTTGCCAGTAATGTCGCAATATCTTCAAAAAGTGTCTCTGGGTTTAAACCATTATTATAAATTGTACCCCGTGCCACTCCGGCCGCATCGGCAAGCTCACTCACACTAATATTGGTAGAGCCTCTTTCAGCAAAAAGCTTAAGTGCTGCTTTATGAAGTCTTTGTTGAGATGAAGATAATCGCACAGCGTTCCCTTTTTTGAACAACTTATTCAGTTTTGAACAATAATACTTATTATTAAACTATTTTTCTAATTTTATTCAACTGTTGTCACGTTTTCATCTATTGCAATAATGTCAAACAGAATCAAGTTATCTCACCATATTGAATTATTTTCTCAGATCAGAATCAGTTCAACCGATCCTGATCAATATAAACTATCCGTCTTTTCTATTTATTAGGGTAAGGTGATTTCTGTACCATCGTTTGCGAGCGTAATTTCACCATCATAATAGTCACTCATCCCATGCTTAAATAAAATACGGCTAATGAAGTTTTTAGGATCGGGGGTTAAGTGTGTAAGTACCAAATGTTTGACATGATGTTCTTGTGCTACTTTTGCTAAATCAATCGTATCTGCATGATATTCAATCACATGTGTCATTAAATTTGCGTCCTTGTCACGCCCCATTTCTTTAGCAACCTTTGCCGCATCTGCTATTAAATGGCTATTTATGGCTTCATGAACAACAAGATCTGCATTTTCCAAAGCTTTAAAGTATCGTGGGCTAATTTTAGTATCACCACTGATAAAAACTTTTTTCCCTGCATAACTGAGCAAGTAACCGACAGCAGGCTCTACGGGTTCATGTGCAACTTTATAAGCATCAATCGTTACTCCACCCTCATCGTAGACACGGATCGCTTCTTGGGAAGCTGGAATAGAAAACGGCTGAGCGACACCAAATGCAACTTCTGGAGAGCTCACAAAATGTGTATTTCGATAATATGCATCCTGTGCATACACTTGAGCAAATCCATGCATGACTTGATCCACTTTACCTGGTGCATGCACACGTACAGGTTTATCACGCCCCCAAACCCAGCTATGATTAATCAAGGCACCTAGACCATTAAAGTGGTCAGAATGCCAATGCGTAATAAAAATATCTTGTATAGCAGATAACGGAACATAGCTATGCTCTAAATTTCGCATTGCATTTTCACCTGCATCAAATAAAAATAATCGACCACCTGCCGAAACCAGTGTACATGCCTGTCCTCGTGTTCCATATTTCTGAGGTGTACCTGTTCCACAAAGAATGACTCGAATACCATTATTTTTATCCAATAAAGTGTAATCCGTTTTATCCGCAAGTTCTTTACGAATAAATTGTTCTTTCACTTGTTGGCAACTACTCAATAATGTTGCCAATGTTATAACTGCTAAAATCTTAAAATTACGCATAAACGCACTCTTCTTTTATTTTGATCGTCATCAATGACTTAAAGCCTGAATTCATCCACTGAAATGCTTATCGAGTCACATTAATATTTCACCCATTCTGAGCTTTTTTCCCACAGTAAGCGTGCAAGCTGAATATCTTGAGCAGTCCCGGATGATGCTGTGACTTTACAATTGTCATAATACATGCCCGTTTCACCCGATAATTGAGGTTGGGTTGCACAATATAATGTGGTTTGCGCACCCTCTTCTGGGCTGATCATCCAGCGGGAAAGCACTTTCACCATAGGTTTAGGAAGGCTTCGCCAAACATTGGTTGATACCACTCCAGGATGCACAGCATAAGCAGTCACGCCTGTACCGTATAAACGGCGTCCTAACTCTTTCACAAAAAGCACGTTCGCAAGTTTGGCAACAGCATATTCCTTAAGTGCTCCCATACTTTCTGTTGGCCGAATGACGGCATCAAAATCAATACCTTTTGCATGACGATGAGCTTTACTTGATACAACCACGACACGTGCAGGCTTGGATTCGATTAACTTTTCTGTCAATAACTGTGTCAGTAGAAAGTGGCCTACATGACAGACCCCGAAAGTCAGTTCAAACCCTGATTTCGTCATGCCTTTGTGTCCAGCCAACCCCGCATTGCAGATCAATAAATGCAGCGGTAACTTCTTTGCTAAAAACTGTGCAGCGCAAGCGCGAATAGAGTCCAGACTTGCTAAATCTAAAGCGATAAACTCTGCTTTTGCTTGTCCACGACTCTGTTGATCAATTGCATTAATCACTTGTTGTGCTTTGTCTGCATCACGACAGGCTAAAAACACATGATAACCTTGTAACGCCAGCTCCCTTACTGTGACTGCTCCAATCCCTGAGTTTGCACCTGTCACCAGCGCCACTTTGCCATTTAATTTAATTTGGGTCATGCTGTTATCCTGCCTGTTGCTGTTTTAATAGGTCTAAAGCAACATCAACAATCATGTCCTCTTGACCACCCACCATACGACGACGCCCCAATTCGACTAGAATATCAACGGTACTCAACCCATAACGTTGTGCGGCAATTTCTGCATGTCTCAAGAAACTCGAATACACGCCTGCATAGCCCAGTGCCAAAGTTTCACGATCCACACGAACAGGACGATCTTGCAATGGACGAACCAATTCATCGGCAGCATTCATGAGTGTAAAAAGATCAGTTCCATGATTCCAACCCAAACGTTCCGCCGCAGCAATAAACACTTCTAATGGCGCATTGCCTGCGCCTGCGCCCATACCTGCAAGACTTGCATCAATACGGTCACACCCCTCTTCAACAGCAGCAATTGAGTTGGCAACACCAAGACTTAAATTATGATGGGCATGAATACCTGTTTGCGTTTCAGGTTTTAATACAGCTTTCATGGCACGGAATCGATCACGGATATCCTGCATGGTCATCGCACCACCAGAATCGACAACATAGATACATTCAGCACCATAAGATTCCATTAGTTTGCCTTGCTCCGCTAAAGCTTGCGGTGTGGTCAGATGGCTCATCATCAAAAAACCCACCGTATCCATACCCAATTCACGAGCATATTCAATGTGCTGTTTGGAAATATCAGCCTCGGTACAATGTGTTGCCACACGGACAACTCGAGCACCTGCATTGTAAGCATCTTTGAGATCGTGAATCGTGCCGATCCCCGGTAAAATCAGTGTCGCAATTTGAGAATGAGTCAATACATCGGCAGCGGCCTCAATCCATTCCAAATCAGTATGCGCAGCAAAACCATAATTAAAACTTGAGCCTTGTAATCCATCACCGTGGGCAATTTCAATACTGTCTACTTTTGCATTGTCTAAAGCTTTAGCAATCTCTTGCACATTTTGAATTGAATATTGATGGCGAACAGCATGACTCCCATCACGTAAAGTCACATCGGAAATATATAGTTTTTTATCTTGAACATTCATACTCATACTCCAGTTGACTGTTGAAGCGCTTGTGCAATTTTCTCGCCTGTTGCCAATGCTGCCGACGTCATAATGTCCAAATTGCCTGCATAAGCTGGTAAATAATGTGCCGCACCTTCAACTTCTAAAAATACGGAGGTTTTCAAGCCTGAAAATTTCCCTAATCCTGCAATATTTAATGGCGCAGATTCAGGAATAAGCTCGAACTGAACTTTTTGCTTTAAACGATAACCTGCAACATATTGCTGGACTTGGGCAACCATCTGCTCAATCGACTGTTCAACAATAGCTTGATCCACAGCTTCAGACAGCACATAAACCGTATCGCGCATTAATAGAGGTGGTTCGGCTGGATTCAGTACAATAATTGCCTTGCCTTTTGCTGCACCACCGACTGTTTCTAGTGCTTTTGATGTGGTTTCCGTGAATTCATCAATATTTGCGCGTGTACCCGGACCAGCTGATTTACTCGATATAGAAGCAATTATTTCTGCATAATGAACCTGAGTCACTTGAGAAACTGCGGCTACAATGGGAATTGTTGCCTGACCACCACAGGTCACCATATTGACATTGAGTGCCGCAATATTTTTATCCAAATTCACTACAGGTACGCAATAAGGACCAATTGCCGCTGGGGTTAGATCAATTAAACGAATATTTGGCTTATATGCACGAAGTAAAGCTTCATTTTTGACATGTGCACCTGCCGAAGTCGCATCAAAAACGATATTGATCTCTTGAAATTCAGGAAGCTCAATAAGCCCCTGAACGCCTTGTGCTGTAATTGCTACACCCATACGTTTTGCACGAGCCAAACCATCAGACTCTAGGTCGATACCCACCATTGCTGCAATTTCAATATATTGACCATATTTCAACAGTTTGATCATCAAATCACTGCCGATGTTGCCACTTCCTATAATGGCAGCCTTAATTTTATTCATGGCAATTTCTCTTTTAAATGTGTTAAATGCTTATAATTCGGTAAATGAGCTATTCCATAGAACAGGAGAATGAGCCCAATGCACCAATATCAACATGAAGGACATCACCAGCCTGCACATTCACCATTGGTCCTAAGGCTCCAGATAGAATGATTTCACCTGCTTTTAGAGAAATGCCACGTTCAACCATCGTTTTGGCAAGCCACCAAGCCGCACGGAGTGGATGTCCAAGACATGCTGCACCAGAACCTAGGGAGACGACTTCACCATTTTTCTCCATACGCATCGCCAGTTTAGAAAGGTCAAATCTGTCAATCGCAATCGGTTGCTGACCTAGTACAAATAATCCGCATGAAGCATTATCAGCAACGGTATCTTCTAAACTTATTTTCCAATCATGAATTGCACTATCAACAATTTCTAACGCTGGTAAGGCATAGGCAACTTTGATCAGGAATTCCCCCCATGTAGGAACTTTATCCGAAATATCTGCTGCAAGTACAAATGCAATTTCTGCCTCTGCTTTGGGTTGAATTAATTGACTTACTTTGACTGGTTCCCCTTCCAAAACCATCATGTCTTCAAACAAAATACCAAAGTCAGGTTGATCTACGCCGAGTTGTTGCTGTACAGCTTTAGAGGTTAAACCCACTTTTTTCCCGACGATTCGCGCACCTTGATTCAGCTTAAAATCAGTATTTATCTGTGCAACGGCATAAGCTTCATCTAGGCCTTGAATATCATGGGTTACAGACACCTTATCGATGCTCTTACGCTGTTGCCGTGCTTCACGTAATGCTGTCGCTGCAGCAAAAAAACGATCATTTTGTTGTCGTGTCATAGTCTGCTCCTTCGCTAGATTGCTTAGCAGAAGTTATATGTGTATTCGCCTCATTATTTTGAACAACACGCGGTTGGCTACGGACGATCCCTTTTGCATTTACGAGATCAAGTTGCAATTTTAATTGTTGAATGGCGTGATCGAGTTCAGTATTTGCAGTCACAGCAAAGCTAAATTTATCTGGTCTCAATAATGCAACGGGCTGATCTAAGTGACACGCTTTCTTAAACCAATCCACCATGTGCCCATCAATATCTTCAACTTCGACCAAGTCTGAATTAAAGTCACGTATGACATCACCTTGCGGACGGCCAGCAAATGGGTAAAGCGTAATAAATTTACACCCCAATTTTTTAAGGATCTGTTTGCTACTTGCTGATAAATAAACAGTTGGATCGCATGCTAGACCGATTAACGCATAATCTTCACCTGTAAGCTGATCAAGCAAGATTCTTTTGCCCGCTATAGTTCGTACCACGGGTTGTGGAGATAAACACCCTTCAGGACTTAAGCGATGTTTACGCTCCATGCCCAAATAATGCCCTTTGGTATAAACAGGTTTGGGTTTAAAACCACCTTCTTGTGCCCAGTCTTTTAATTTCGGTGTAGATAGAATACTTTTTATCGTAATATCACGAATCGCACTTCCGACAGGACTGGTCATAGATACCAAATCTTTTAATAGCACCGAACCCTTAATCATTGATTTTGCGTGATCACGGCGTTCAGATTCATAACTATCTAAAACCTTTACCCCGGCTTTACCTTCAAGTACTGCACTCAGTTTCCAACCTAAATTAGCAGCATCTCGTACACCTGAACTTGCCCCTTGCCCCATAAATTGAGGTGTCATATGCGCTGCATCACCTGCCAATAGCACACGGCGATCACGCCATTGATTCGCGACTAAAGCATTGAATGTATAAACCAGTTTCCTTTTCACTTCGAATTGGTCAGGGTCTACATATTTAGCAAGCAACATACGAACAGTGTCATCCTGCTCCATATATTCCTTGGTCTGCCCTTTTTTCAGCATAAACTCAAAGCGATGGAAACCATCAGGCTGCACGCAACTGACAACAGGAAGCTCAGGATCAACCACAAAGTTAAAATAAGGGAGATGACGCAAGCCTTTATTCAAATCTTTTTGCTTCAGATCAACCACAAGCCATGGCTCTGGGAAATTTTTACCCGTCATTTCAATACCGAGTTTTGCACGTACCGTACTGCGCCCACCATCTGCTCCGACAAGATAACGTGCTTGAATAGTTTGAATATCCACATCACCCTGAGCCGAAGCTTTAGCATCGGATTCATCACTAAAACGATACACTTGCGTTGCTTGGTGAATGACTGACACCCCGTCTTGATCTTGTTCAAAATTAATCAATTCTCGACCACGAATAATTTTGACATTAGGGTATTTGGTTAAACCATTAGTGAGTGATGTTTCCAGATAGGGCTGGTAAAAGAAATTAACAACTGGCCAACCAAATGGGCGCTTCAGCGGCTTATATAGCGCGATAACAGTACCATCAGGACGAGTCAGCTGTACTGGGGTTTCCAGCAACATATCTTTTTGTAGTTCTTCTGCCATATCGATGGATTGGAAAATTCGCATACATTCATCATCGGTATAAACAGCACGCGCATTTCCATAGAACACTGGCTCACGTTCAAGTACCACAACTCGATGCCCACGCTTACCTAATACATGTGCCAAAACTAAACCAGTAGGACCTAGTCCTGCTATAACAACATCTACATGTTCCGAGTTCAATTGTTTAGACATTTTCATCTTCGCTTATCCTATTTTCAGGGTGCAAAAACCCTAAGGCCATCTTTCGATTACCATTTTTATCTTTGACTGGCTAATTACTAAGGGATATAAATCCAACTAGTCTATGGGTGAGTATTCGTCTTGCCGAAGTGAGGACAGACCTCTAGTTAATTGATCCAAATCATGCATTAATTTATGCGCTTTTGTCGGTGCTTTAGGATGATGTCCCCAGACACTAATGGATGTATGTTTGACAGGTTGCCAACTGGCTTCATCAATTTTAATCGGTGCCCAGCCCAGTTCAATTTCAAATCCTGATGGGCTTGCAACATAGAAAGAAACTTCACGATCATTGGTATGCTGACCGACTTCCCAAGCCACAGGAAAGCCATGATCTTTACAGCGCTGATACGCCATCGTCACATCTTCCAAGTCTAAAACTTGTAGATTCATGTGTTGAATTGCCGTGCGAATTGGATCGAGATGCACACCACGTGTTTCAGCAACTGCTATGGAATGATGACGTTCATTTAATCTTAAAAAAGTAACATCCAAGGTCACGCCATTAATCTTTTGTTCAATGGTATCCGTCAGCCGTGCATCAAAGAATTCTTGCCAAAAACGGATCATCTTTTCAGGTTTTCTAGAAGTGATTGCGACATGCCCCATGCCACTATCAGCAGTGTAAAAACCACTTGCTAACATATTGAGTAGTTGATCGTCTCGAACCTCTTCAATGAAAAGTTCGACTTGAATTCCTTTGGGTCCTTTTAAAGCCCAAAAAGATTTCACGCCTCTATTACCAGCATCCTCAACAGATCCTTGAGTGTATTGAATGCCTCGAAAATCAAAACGCCAAAGTATCTGATCTAAAACCTGCTGATTTTCCACTTGAAAACCAATATGTGTGACATCTTCAGCATCACCACGTTGTACAATAAAACGCCTTTGATAATCATCAATGCGGAAACTCAGTTGCTGTTCAGTCTGTTCAGCCAAATGCAAACCAAGGCACTTCTGCATAAAACAAACCCAATCATCAAATTTCTGCGATTGTGCAATGACATAACCCAGTTTGACCTGACCAAAAATATTTTCAAATTTAAATGTCGACATTTTTCACCTCATCATGCAGGCGTATGCTGTTGCATAAAGCTTGTGGTGATTGCATTAAAGTGCTCAGCACGTTCCCACTGCACCCAATGTCCTGTTTGTGCAAATAAATACACATCGCAATTTTTCATGGTTTTTTGCAATGTTTCAGCACCACTTGGACGATTGACTTTGTCATCTGCTCCCCAAACGACTAAGGTTGGGGTATTACAGCGTTTTAAACGTGGATCTCGGCTAAAATCCATACGAATCGCAGCTTTTAGACTGTTCGGACGTTGTAATGGTGGTGATGCGATGACTTCTGGATCAATGCTGGCTTGATAACGTAACTCTATGAGTTCTTCAGAAACCTGGCTGCCGTCATAAACCAAGTATTCACGAATAAAAGTACGTAACTTTTCACGTGTAGGCCCACCATCGGCGTAATAACTTAAAAGCTGGTTAATCCCTTTTGTAGGTAACCCGCGTGTTGTATTTACTCCGCCCGGTCCCATAAGGACTAAACTCTGAACACGCTCAGGACGGTCTAGCGCCATACGCAAACCACAGGCCCCACCATATGAATTACCCACCACATGTACTTTAGGTATCTCTAATTTGTCGAGTAGACCTAACATCACATCGGCAAGATCACCAAAAGGATCACTGCGCTTCACACCTTTGCTGGATTGCCCATAACCTTGCATGTCTGGAACCAATACACGGAAGTGTTTTGCTAATGCTTCTATATTTCTAGAATAGTTTGAAAGCCCAGTTGCACCAGCACCACCACCATGTAATAGCAATACAGGAAAGCCTTCACCTATTTCACTTAAGAAAATCTTGCGATTATCAAATTCAACAAAGGTACTTTTTAAGCCTTTAATCTCAATTTTCTGACCCATTTCTAGCTCTATTATATGTACAACTTAAAACCATATTGAACAATAGTGTTCAATTTTGCAATAATTATTTTTAATATTTCTTATGTTTTTTAATTGAACTATTTTGCATGTTTTTGTACAGTAGTGTTCAATATATTGAAAGTTGAAGATGCGACATGGCAATCCACATCCTTCGCTTCACCAGAAATGATCAGATTTTTTGGGGAGTTATAGAGAAAAATAAAGTTTACCCTTTATCGCTTACATCAGAATACACAACTACCCAAGCGCTAGTTTCACTTGGTATTCAAGAATTATTGAAAGCAAAAAGTGAAACAGCCCAGTTCTCAATAGATGAAGTGGAAGTGCTCAGTCCAATCACTTCTGATGCCAAAATTATTTGCCAAGGCGCAAATTATCGCCAGCATATGATCGATTCAGGCATGAACCCTGACGATAAAAAATTCAACATGTTCTTTACCAAATCTAGTGCTTCAATTCATAGCCCAACTGGCGTCATTCAAAAGCCAAAGCATGTACAACTATTGGATTATGAAATTGAACTGTGTTTGATCTTAAAAAAAGCTATTCATGAAACAGTAAACGTTACGCAAAACAATTTGCATGAATATGTTGCAGGAATCTGTATGGGGAACGATATTTCAGCCCGTGATATTCAAATCCCACAAACACAGTTTTTTAAAGGTAAAAGTTACCGGACTTTCTGTCCTTTAGGACCTGTGCTGTGTCTGCTTGAAGCAGAGGAAATGCATTATTTAGACGATCTCAAACTAACACTGAAAGTAAACCAGCAGGTTCGACAGCAAGATTCCACAGCAAATATGGTGTTCAAACCCACCGAAACGCTCACAGAAATGTCTGAAATTATTAATTTCGAAGCAGGCGATGTGATTATGACTGGCACACCTTCTGGCTGTGCGCTTTCTTTACCTGCACCATGGCTCGTTAAAGCAACGGGGCTCCTACCTGAGCAAAAAAAATGGCAGCTATTTATTCAAAAGCAAAAAAACAATGGACGTTACTTAAATCATGGTGACACCCTTGAACTCATGATTCAAAGCTCAGATGGAAAAGTCCATCTTGGTCAACAATCCCACCACATCCAAGATTTATAGAAAGAGTAAGTTATGCAAAATTTTAATATTGATGTACATCATCACCTCATTCCGCCCGCTTTTTTGAAGGTGATGGAAAAATATAACATCACTGAAGTTGCGGGTGCCCCTTTACCGCCATGGAATGCCGAACGTTCTTTAGAAGCCATGGACTTAATTGGAACCCAGACTGCCATCACCTCTCTATCTGCCCCAGGGGTTTATTTTGGAGATTTACAAGAAGCCTGTGATTTAGCGCGTGCATGTAATGAGTTTTCTGCTGAAATTAAGCAAAAGTATATGGGACGCTTCGGTTCATTCGCTGTTCTACCGATGCCTTTTACATCTGAATCATGTCGTGAAGCTGAATATGCTTTAGATATTTTGAAAGCTGAAGGTATTGTTCTATTAGGCAGCACGCAAGGCATTTTCTTAGGCGATGACTCCTTAGATGAACTGATGCAAGTGTTAAACCAACGCCATGCTACTGTCTTCGTTCACCCGAACATGCATCAAACCAGTGAAGAATTACAGCTCAACACACCCGGTTTTATTCTTGAGTTTTTATGTGATACCACACGTGCAGCAGTCAATTTGATTACGACAGGTGTCATTGAAAAATATCCAAACATCAACTGGATATTGGCACATGCAGGAGGTTTCTTACCTTATGTTGCATGGCGAGTATCTTTGTGCAATCTGATGCCTGAACTGACTGAAAAAACCCCTCAAGGATTTTTACATTATATTCAGCGCTTTTATTTCGATACGGCACTCTCACCTTCCCCATATGCAATGGCTGCATTAAAACAGCTCGTCGACCCATCTCATATTTTATTTGGTAGCGACTTTCCATTTGCGCCGAAACAGCTCTCTATTTTGCAAAAGCAAAATCTTGATGAGCTCGCTGTATTTACAGATGAAGAAAGGCAAAACCTGCTTCGCGCCAACTCATTAGCACTCTTTCCACATTTACGCATAGATGAAGATCAAAGCATCCCTGAACTACGACAGTATTCAACCGTTTCGATGGGGACACAATTTAAGCGCAGTATGGCTAAACCTTTACTTTATATGGCTGAAAGAATGCGCAAACGCTAAAACCCAGAATTTATGGAGATATATCGCGAAAGGAAAAATGCATCAACAAAAAAAATTATCGATGTAACTCGATGAATAGGAAATCAAAAACTCAAACAAATCCAGAGTAAGGAATACTCTGACAAGGAATAATCATGAATCACAAGTTTTTAATGTCGACCCTCGCTATGTGTATGCTAAACACGACTGCATATGCAGCTGGTTTAGATCGATCAGGTCAACTCATTACTCCATTTCTACAGGATGGCAATTATTTTGAAGCAGCTATGTATGTGGTTGACCCAGATGTTTCAGGCAAAGTTCGACCTCATAAAGCACCTCCAAATACCGATCTTTCTACTGGAGAAATCGCCAAAGATGATCAGTTTTATAGTGCCGCACTCAAATTACAACTGACACCAAATTTTTCATTTGGATTACTTTATGACCAGCCCTATAGTGCTTCAGCAGAATATCCAACCATGCAAAATGGCGCTTTCAGCTCTGTAAAAGGAAATACTGCAGCTGAGGTTGATTCTCAAAACTTATCGTTAATATTAGGCTATCAACCCAATAAAAATTGGAATTTGTATGCAGGCCCTGTTTATCAAACTTTAGAAGGAGATGTGAGTATTCAAGGTACTTCTAGCATTGCTTCTGGATATAAAGTTTCTATCAGTGAAGATCATGCCTTAGGATGGATGGCTGGTGTTGCCTATCAAATTCCAGAAATAGCTTTAAAAGCGGCCGTTACTTATCGGTCTGAAATCACACACAAAGGTCATGCAAATGAAGAGTTTTCATTACCTTTTAGTAATCTAGTACCCTTAGTTGGTGAAGGTGAATCATCTGTAACTACACCTGAATCAGTAAATCTCGATTTTCAAACAGGTGTTAGTCCTAGAACGTTATTGTTTGCAAATGTGCGCTGGGTGAACTGGAGTGACTTTTATGTCAGACCTTACCAGTTTGGTAAAATTACATCACTCGTAACCACAAATATGTTTGGCTATCCAGACGGAGTCAACTTAACTGATTACTCCAAGGATCAATATTCAGCGAATGTTGGTTTGGGACACAAATTAACGGATAAGTGGTCTGGTGTAGTCTACGGCGGATGGGATAGCGGTGCTGGAAATCCCACCTCAACTTTAGGTCCAGTTGAAGGTTATTGGGCGGCAGGTTTAGGATTGCAATACAACCCGACACCTCAATACTTTATTGCAGGTGGTTTTAAATACGTATGGTTAGGTGATGCAACAGCACACTCTGCAACGCATTCTATCCCAGGTTTTGAAGAAGCCTCTAAAGTCGCTGACTTTAAAGATAATACAGCTGTCGGTTATATGATGAAAATTGGATATAAATTTTAGTATCTGATTGAACTTACCGCTCTTAATTTTAATATTCTACATCCTGTTTTGCCCAAAGCGCTCATTGTTGGCTTCGGCAAAACAGGATTTTTATTCTCTAACTCATCAGATGAGATGTCCTTAGCAATTTATAAGTATTTCGCAAGGCACCAACTCTTAAACCATCTGTCCGCCGCTCTTCCATTTTATGCGATACGGACAGCTAGATATTTAGCTCAGCCAATACTTGAAAAGGTATCAACCCTAAATAATGACTTCATACAATTCATTTCATTATTATTTAATAAAAGCTTATTTATCTAAGATTCCCTGCTATAAATAAGCCTTAAAGAGTTACATTTCAAATCAATGATGTAGCATGATATAAACCTGTAGTTCACCCACTAAGAACCCTAAAATACCGCCTAAGATAATCAGAATTTTTTCATCTTGTTGAAAAACAGGTCTTAGTAAACCTTCGAATTGCTCTAAAGTCATTAGCTTCATTTTGCTGGATAGCTCATTTTTTATATCAAGCTGGCTCGCTAAGAGTGGTTCAATATGCTGAGTCATCTCTGGGAGCTGTCCTATCATTTTTTGTGTAATCTGTTTTTTCATTTCAATATAATTTTGACTGCCCATGCTATACACCAAAACAGGACGTAAATAGCCAGCTTGTTCATCTATCATTTCTTCAATATAACGATGCACTAAATTAAATAATCGGTCAGATGCTGGACCCGAAATGATTGCATCAACAAGATTAGGTACTGTCAGTACCTCTTCCGCAATGAGTTGCGCATGGATCTCACAAACTTCTAATCGGCGTTTAAGAAAAAGACCTTGCCACGACCATACGCCAAAAAACTTTTTTTCTTCTAATGGTCTAAAAACCATTTTTAAAGCCAGCCAATCAGAAAAGAACCCAACAAAACCACCAAATAGAGGCATAACCCATGGTGAATGAGTCAGCGCCCATGTGATTGCTTGTACAACACCAATTATAAATCCAAAATAAATACCTGTTCGACGAATAAAAACGAACTCTTCTCGCCCCGTTTCTTTAAAAATTTTAATAATGACACGTTTGTCTGTCGTTAAGGCTTTAACAATCATATCCTTCAAGTCAAAAACCGTTTCAAGGTTTTCTCCAAGCTCAGTGACAATACGATGACTCAGTGTTGGAACTTGCTGCTGAACTCTCAGTGTCAATTTGGTCTTGACTGCTTTAGGCAGAACTTGCCATAAACTTGGATAATAGGTCGAGACAATCTCTTCTGTCATATTTTCAACTGCTTTTGAAAGTGGTTTTTCCAACTCACTTAACAACACTCGATGATCTAGACGTTCCCAGATTTCTTGTGGCTTAATTAAATTTTTAGTTAAAGTTTCACAGGCAATGTTGGCCATATATTCGGCTTTTCTTGGCACAATGCCTTGCCAACCCAAATAGGGCTTAATACCGATAAACTTTATGGGACTAAACATCATTTTGATGGCAAGTAACTTTGTTATATAGCCAATTGCTGCTGCAACAAGTGGCATCGCGCAATATAACAACCAATTTTCTTGTATATCTAGAAGTATATTTGTGAACATTTTTGACACGCATAATTGAACAATATTGTTCAATTTTACACATTAAAAACAATATTTATTTATGATATGAAAACCGGCTAGTCATGAACAAACAAAAGGGTGCATTAAGCACCCTTTCATAAATTTCAGTTAGGCGAAAAAGACAATTATTCGATACGTATCCATGTCTGACTTCTTCCTAGCTGTGAAATTCCTACATACCCTCTTAGATTAAGACGTCTATTATTCTTCGATAGTTTAATTTTGCTTTTATAAGTTTCCCCTGAAACGGGATCTAGAATTTTTCCATTAATATATTCATTTTCTTTTTGAGGGTTTATGACAAAACCCGAAAGAATTTGCATCCCCACAACTTTAGCATCTTTTAATTTTCCCTTACACTTAAAGCAAGTCTCATGAAATGGCTCTGATTGATTTAATTGGGGGTAAATCTTTTCGACCTTTCCTGCATATGTTTGATCTGCATTTTTATAAATGCGCACCACTGCTCGTGCAACACCGCTCTTATCATCAATAGTATTCCATTTTCCAATAATCCCATCCTCTGCATATGCATTGGAAATTAGAACAATACAAAACAAAAAAGCGACATAAATATTTGTAAACATTTGGCTTATTAGCTCCTTATTCATTATTTCAATATAAAAGACAACCTAAAAAATCCATTTTTTCCAAGTATTTCTAAAACACATCAATTTTAAACACATTTGTTCAATGTTGATCAAATATTTTCAATTTAAATTGTAAATTAATCTGTGTATTTCACTTTTAAGTCCAGTGCTGGAAAGACGAAAGCCTGTTCATTGACCTAACAAAAAAGAGGACTCTTGTCCTCTTATCATTAAAAATTAAATTTCCGATTTTTTTCGGTTCACTTTTCCAAGCTTCACTAATTTATAAGAGAACAGATATTATTAACTACATTAATCGGCAACCAGTAAACTCTACTTCTCAAAAAACAGTTTAATTCACCTTTTTAGTAAATTTTACAAATAAATTTAGTAGGCAAATGGTAGGCTGAAAACATTAAAAAGTAGGCAAAAATGAAGAAGTAGGCATATGGTAGGCAAATTATTTATACTTCTGAACAATGTGGTATTGTTTCATAGACTTTAGTATTTTATTGTTTAAATACAAATATTTATTTTACTTTTCCATACATTTACACACTGTTTAATATTGTCTCATCTCGCCAAAAACAAGATTTCCCTCAGAACTCATCGGGTTCAGGGTAACGACACATGCAGCGGCATCTTCGGAGTACTTTATTTAGTTAAAAATAATAATTACATACATCGCTAATATTCTTTAATTTTTTATTTTTCAAGTTTATCGTTTTCATCTTGTCTCCGAGCTACAGAACAAAATGATTATTGAATATCTCTTTAAATAACGCTTTTATTGGACTATTAAATCTTTATCGAACCATCTTTCGACTTCATTTGTCCATAAAACTAAGCTAACCAGCCCTCAATTTTTAAGAGTTTCCAAATGAAAAACCTGACTTAGCTGAATGCTGCATCAGGTTCATTCACATGATTTAATTTTTTAGCAAATCGATCCAATAATATGCTCTGCGTGACAGGTCACTCCCTGCTGAGCTATCAACTGAATTACCCCGCTTTCATGTGCAAGTACAGGGACTTCCATTTTCATGGCTTCCATAATCGCCACCACTTGCCCCTCTACTACCTGCTCCCCGTTTTCTACTTTCCAAGCGCTAATTACGCCATTGATTGGTGCAAGTAAGTGTTCAGTACTCACTGCTGTTTCTGTAGCTGGTTGGTCTTGTGACGTCATTGTAGGGTTTTGTGCAAACATGCCTGCAGGTAAGCCTAAACGGTGTAATTTCCCATCAATTTCAATATAGCTGAGTAACATCGGCTGTTGATGATTCGGAATACTGCGTTTCGTTGGCTTTAAGTCCTGTTTAAAATCATTTTCAATCCAACGAGTATGGACATTAAATGTGTCGGTAAAATCAGTTTCATTTAATACTGCACGGTGAAAGTCTAAAACCGACGCAACCCCTTCAATTTTAAATTGCTTCAGCGCACGTTTAGCTCGGGCAATCGCAACCTCACGGGTTGGGCCTGTGATAATCAGTTTTGCCATAAGCGAATCAAAATGACTCGACACCAAAGAACCAGTACGAACACCTGTGTCTACGCGTACGCCCTGGCCAAATGGTGCTTCAAATAAACTCAATACACCAAATGCAGGAATAAAGCCACGAGCAGGGTCTTCAGCATTGATACGAAACTCAATGGCATGCCCCTGCGCTTTCGGGGTTTCTTTGATTGAAAGTTCATGGCCTTGAGCCACGCGAATTTGCTCAACCACCAAATCGACTTTGGCCGTTTCTTCCGTGACAGGATGTTCCACCTGCAAGCGGGTATTTACTTCTAAAAATGAAAGCTTTCCATCACGGCTTAGCAAATATTCAACGGTACCCGCACCGACATAGTTGGCTGCCTGACAGATATTTTTGGCTGAAGTTAAAATTTCTTCATAAATTGCATCGCTGATAAAAGGCGCTGGGGCTTCTTCAACCAACTTCTGATTACGACGCTGTAGTGAACAATCACGTGTACCTAAAACCACTACATTGCCATGTTGATCGGCAATCACTTGCGCTTCGACATGGCGAGGTTGATCTAAGTATTGCTCAACAAAACACTCACCGCGGCCAAAAGCGGCTTGTGCTTCACGTACAGCCGAATCATACAGCTCTTTTACATCTTCTAGTTTCCAAACGACTTTTAAACCGCGACCGCCACCGCCAAATGCGGCTTTAATCGCAATAGGTAAACCAAACTGCTTTGCAAACTCGAGTGCTTCATCAGCATTATTTAGAGGGTCTTGTGTGCCTTGAACTAAAGGTGCGCCCACTGAAGCGGCTATCTTACGTGCTTCAATTTTATCACCCAACTTTTCAATGGCGCTAGGTGACGGCCCGACCCACTTTAAGCCTGCATCAATTACGGCCTGTGCAAATTCAGCACGTTCAGATAAAAAACCATAACCTGGATGCACCATGGTCGCCTTGGATTTTTTAGCAACCTCAAGAATGGCTGGAATATTTAAATAAGTTTCACGTGCCGTTGCACCCGCCAAACCCCATGCTTCATCCGCCAGTTCGACATGCATACTGTTCATATCGTCATCAGCATATAAAGCAATCGATGAAATACCCATATCACGGCAAGCATGAATAATACGAACGGCAATTTCACCACGGTTTGCAATTAATAATTTTTCAGTAGTCATCATTCATTCTCAAAATCTGTAAATTCGGTCATTTTTTTAAATTTGATTTGGCACCCTGCTGGAATCTGTGCCACCAAATCCCAATGGTGCTTTGCCACAGCCGCAATGACGGGGTAGCCACCAGTTAAAGGATGGTCATTCATAAACAGTACAGGTTGACCACTGGGTGGAATCTGTAAGGCACCAATACAAGTTCCCTCACTTTCCAACTCATGGGTAATTTTGCGCTGCAACGGCTGCTCACCTGAAAGCCTCAGTCCAACCCGATTACTTTCATTGGTCACAAGCCAAGCTTGCTGACATAAGCGCTCAATGCTCTCTACTTCGAACCAATCCGTTCGCGGTCCCATTACAATGTCGAGCTCTACTACATCGCCGACTTTGGGCAAGTGTAACTTCGCAATTTCGGTATTACTGATATTTGAAACTTCAACCTGTCCTTGATTAACCGTATCCCCCATTTTTAGAGGTTCTGGTCCTAATACAGCCAAACTATCAAATGAGGCGCTATTCAGCACAGGCTGTACGTCGATACCACCACGAATCGCCAGATAATTTCTTAGCCCTGCCGTCGGTGCTTGAATCTGAAATTCATCACCTTCATCAAGGGCAATCGCTTGATAACTCTCAAAGTCAGCCTTTTGGCCATCACTAAATTTCACGTGGATGTTTGAAATTGCTCCCGTAACCGCAATGACTGCGGACTGATGCATTTTGGCTTTCAAACCACCATTTAAAATTTCAATCACAGGCGTCGGAGTTGGGTTACCGACAATTCGATTTGCACTGTGCATCGCCGATACATCCATCGCCCCTGCAACACCAACCCCAATCTTGGTCTGGTTAAAACGCCCTTCATCTTGAATCAGCATCTGTAGGCTCGGTGCAGTTACCGTAAACAAAGGCATGGATTGTTTGGGCTCAACTGTACGAGTGACTTGCTGTGCTACGCTAACCGTGGTCGGTTGATGTGTGACATCTTCAAAATGTACCGTCATCCCCGGTAACAATAGCGCTGGATTTTTACGCTCTAGATCCCACATTTTTTCAGCAGTCGTACCGATCAACTGCCAGCCCCCCGGACTGTCTTTCGGGTAAATCCCTGAATATTGTCCTGCCAGTCCCAAAGAACCCGACGGTATTTTTTTACGTGGCACAGCTAAACGCGGAATATCTGTAAAAGGTCGATCGGGACTGCTCATATAAGCAAAGCCCGGTGCAAAGCCAATAAAAGCCACATTCCAAACACTTTGACGATGCTTCAAAATCACATCAGCAATGGAAAGCCCTTGTAACGCTGCAACCTGAGCAAGATCTTCGCCCGTATAGCAGATAGGAATAATCAGCTCTTGGACATTGCGCTCAACGCCTGAACCGATTTTTAGAGTCTGAATCGAAGCAACCAGTGTTTTAAAGGTGGTCTCGATTTCATTAAAAAATACCAAAATCGTTTTTGCAGCAGGGACTAAGTCTTTAATTCCATTCAATTGCATCGTGTGCAATTTATTGTACAACGCCAATGTTTCCTCTAGGCTGTCGAGCTCTATGAGAAAACAATCCGCGTTTACCGATAAAAAACGCATGTGCCTATCCTTTTTAATTGTTCTTTCGTCCCGCTTAACCTATCCATGCACGATCAGGAATGTCGGTAATGAACATATGACCGGGTGCATGGCTAATGGCAAAAGGAATTTTTGAGTTCATCACCGCCGCTTGTGGGGTTACACCACAAGCCCAAAACACAGGAGTTTCCCCAGCCTCAATACGTGAAGCATCACCAAAGTCTGGCTGATTCACATCACGAATGCCTAAACCTTCAGGATGTCCAATATGTACAGGCGCACCATGCACACTTGGCATCCGTGCTGTAATTTTGACGGCATCCGCGATTTGATGGGATGGAATTGGACGCATAGAAACCACCATGTTGCCCGAAATACGCCCCGCAGGCTGACACTGAATATTACTCAAATACATCGGTACATTGGTCTGATCATGGATATGACGAACTTCAATACCGGCTTCTTGCAATGCAGTTTCAAAAGAAAAACTACAGCCAATTAGAAACGTTACCAAGTCAGGATGCGCATGATAAATGTCACTCGCATCCGTGACTTCATCGACCATTTCACCCTCTTTCCAGATGCGATAACGTGGAAAGTCGGTACGTATATCTGAGTTTTCTGCCAGTCTTGTAGCATAAACACCTTCTTCTAACACGTCTAAAACAGGACAGCTTTGCGGATTGCGATGTGCATACAGTAGAAAATCATAAGCCCAATCTTTAGGCACCGAAATCATATTGACCTGCGTCATGCCCGCAGCCATACCCGCCGTTGGTTTGTCAAAGCCTGCACGGATTTTTAAACGTGCGGCTAAAGCGGCTTCAAGCTGTGCTGAGTCGACTCGGATATCCTTATACATTGCGTAGTTCCTCATGCTTTAAGACAAAGGGACGAATTTCAATATGATGATTTAACAGTTCAGCTTTAATCGCAGCCGACATCTCTAAAGCACCCGCAGTGTCACCATGTAAGCAAATCGTGTCCGCTTGAATCGGAGTAAATACTCCGTCAATCGACTCAACGCCGCCATTTTTCAACATAGACACCACACGGCGTGCCACAAAGGCTGAATCATGTAAAACAGCGCCGTCCAAACGTCGTGAAACCAATGAGCCATCACTGTTATAAGCACGGTCTGCAAATGCCTCAGATACAACCTTTAAGCCTGCTGCACGTGCTTGCTCAACCAAGTTGGAACCTGCCAGTGCAACCAAAACCAGTTCTGGGTTATACATCTTGATGGCATCAATCACCGCAGCGGCCTGAGCTTGATCGTGTGCAATGGTGTTATACAAGGCGCCATGTGGTTTCACATATTGCACTTGAGAACCAGCCACTTTGGCTAAACCATCTAGTGCAGAAATTTGATACAACACATCGGCAATCAGTTCATCACGTGACACATCCATATTACGGCGACCAAAACCGACGAGGTCTGGATAAGATACATGCGCGCCAATCGTGACATTTAATTCAACAGCCTTACGCAGTGTTTTTAAAATCCCCAGCGGATCTCCTGCATGAAAGCCACATGCAATGTTGGCACTTGTCACTACGGGTAGAATTTGGTCATCATTACCCATTTTCCACGAACCAAAACTTTCACCTAAGTCACTATTTAAATCTACAAACATGGCTTAATTCCTTTATCACTTCACCGTCTACTGGCTTAAAGTTTGGTTAAATAATTAAAGACTGTGGTAAAGGACATATAGCCCATCCACCATGTCAACATACATGTGAGTACACCCAAAATAAGTAACCATTTTGGATAGTTATAATTCCCCATCATATCTTTACGGCAAGCAGCTACATAAACAAAAATCGTTAAACCGATTGGCAATACCAAACCATTAAAACCACCAACAAAAATCAACAGTCCAGCAGGAGTTGCGCCCAGTACGACATACAGCAATAAAGCTAAAGAGATAAATGTAATGGTGGTGTAGTTGGTTTGTTTTGGACTGAGGTTTTTCTTAAATGCAGTAAAGAATGAAACCGAAGTATAAGCAGCGCCAATGGTACTACTGATCCCTGCTGCCCAGAAAATCAGACCAAATAATTTATAACCAAAAGTCCCTGCGGCATATTGAAAAGCTTGTGCTGCTGGATTGGCATCATGGCTGGCTAAGTCAATGCTTGCACCACTCACCACTACACCCAAGAAAGCTAAAAAAAGCACATAACGCATGATGCCTACAACCACAATACCTTTGGTTGCAGCTCTTGCGACTTCATCAATATTTTCAGGGCCAACCGCGCCTTTATCCAGTAAACGATGGGCGCCTGCATAGCAGATATAGCCGCCGACCGTTCCACCGACAATCGTGGTGATAATGGCAAAATCAATCTGGTCGGGTGCAAACGTTTGATGAACTGCTTGGCCCACAGGTGGCATCACAATGACAGCAACAATGATAATCAAGATGATTTTGAGCAACCCCAAAACGATCATGCTTTTATCCATCGCCAGCGTGGCTTTTC
This sequence comes from Acinetobacter sp. Gutcm_16, assembly GCF_028649355.1. Taxonomy (NCBI): domain Bacteria; kingdom Pseudomonadati; phylum Pseudomonadota; class Gammaproteobacteria; order Moraxellales; family Moraxellaceae; genus Acinetobacter; species Acinetobacter sp. Gutcm_16. The sequence continues at coordinate 280,509 of NZ_JAQSUV010000032.1, forward strand.
TTGAAGCAAAAATTAAAATGGCTAAAGCACCACTTAAAATGCCGCCCCATTTAGTGTCCAAACCAAATAATGCATTGAGACCTAAAGCCGCGCCTGCAATATTACCAATACTGAAGAAGAAGCCACCCAAAATGACCAGAAAAGCCAGTAAGTAACCACTGCCCGGCAAAGCTTTATTGGCAATATCCGAGGCACGCATTTGCGTCAGTGTTACGACACGCCAAATGTTTTGTTGAACCACATAATCAATCAAAATAGATATGAGAATGGCAAAGCCAAACGCCGCACCCAATTTCACAGTAAAGACCGCGGTTTGAGTGAGAAAACCAGGTCCCATGGCGGAGGTTGCCATCATGAAGATTGAAGCAACAATGGCCCATTGGCGATCTGATAAAAAAGAAGATTTTAATAAAGACATATTTAATGCGTTCCTCGTCCATTTGAGCTTAATAACGCTATTTTCAAGTTGAACCAAGAACATCATTTTGTTTGCAAATTCTGTTCTTAAATCCCTTTAACTGACAAAGATTCCCTGTTACCCAACCAAAGCCATGGTGGATCAAATCTTCTATTTGAAATAAGAACATAGGCAAGCGCGATGAACAATACGACTTTTTACATCCATTATTAAAACTAAATAACTGTATTTTATTATTTTTTATTTATTAAAAGTCTAATGATAAATTTTACTTATCACGCACGATAAGCTGCTTTTATAGTTTTTCAAACAAATTACGTTTTGAGATAAAAAAACAACGCTTGTCAAAAAGCTACATACGCCTCAATTATTTTTTAATTTTCTCAAGCAATCTTTTCATTGCGCTTTCAGAAACAGTGACTGCGACATCGGTTAATTTCTCTTTCAAGGCTGCATCATTTCCTTGCATATAAATCGAGGTGAAATGAAAGGTTTTGAGTTGGATCGGGGTATTTAAAATTTCCAAGCGACCATCGGTAATTTCCTTTAAGGCCGTTAAGGTCGGCACAACGGCGATCCCCAAACCTTGCTCCGCAAGACGCAATAAGGTCGCAAGCGAATAACTGGTAATTGAAAGCGGCTCGTCTAGTGCCTGCTCTTTCATTTTGGCCTTGAGCTCTTTATAGGGATAGGTAATTTTCGGGTAGGTTAAAATGGTGTGAGACATCAATGCCTTAAACGACATTTGACCCACACCACCTTTAAAAGATGGAGCTGCCAAAAAACTCAGTTCAAAGTCACATAGCGCCTGCTCTACACACTCGAAAGCCAAAGTCGGACCCAGCAAAAAGGCCATGTCCAAATCCCCTGTACGCACACCTTCTTGCAAATTTGGGGTTAAATCCACCACAATTTCCACAGAAACTTTGGGAAACTCTTTTTGTACTTTTTCGATATATTCAACCAGCCACGTATAAACGATCGTCTCAGAAACACCTAAACGAATCGTTCCTGTGAGATGCTGGTTTTCAGTCAGCTCAGCCACCAAATCGGTTTCTAAACGCATAAACTTTTCAGCATATTTAAACAGGGTCATGCCTTTATGGGTGGGTTTAAGCTGTCGAAAGCTGCGATCGAGAACTTTAAAACCTAAATCATTTTCAAGAGAGGTGATTTTTTGTGATACGGCAGGCTGAGTCGTTTGTAATTTTGTGGCAGCCTTATTGAAACTATTTAAAGTCACAACCCAATAAAATGCTTCTAGATTTTTTAAATTCACTCTGAACCCTGCCTTTACTCCATCCCGCTTATAGTACGGCAGTTGCCACTATTTTTTAAGTTCCTGTTTTATATAATGTCAAAATGACTCACGGGATGATGATCATTCAAGCGCTATGCCTTGCCCAAATACATCTATTTTGCGTCTTTTACAACCTTACTAGGTCTAACCCGATCAAGGTTCATTAAATCCAATTGAATCAAAAAAAGTTGAAGGGGCCAATTTTTACTAACGCTTTTATTTATTCCATCATGAATCATCATAAAAAAAGCACCTTTGTTGAAAAGATGCTTTTTTTAAAACTCAACTTAAAAAGAGACCGTAAAAATCTAAAAGCGCTTATTTACTCTTTTGTAGACGTAAAGCGTTTAAAACCACGGACAGTGAGCTGAGTGACATCGCCACCGCAGCGAACATTGGGGTGAGTAATAACCCTGTTAATGGATAGAAAATTCCTGCTGCGACAGGAACACCTAAACCGTTATACACAAAGGAAAAAGCAAGGTTTTGTTTCATATTCCGCACACCCAGTTTCGCCATATGTAGCGCATCAGCTGCGCCACGAATATCACCTTTAACCAAGGTGACTTGTGCGGTTTGTTTAGCAATATCAGTTCCATTACCCATGGCAATTCCAACATTGGCTTGTGCCAAGGCTGGTGCATCGTTAATGCCATCTCCCGCCATCGCGACAATTTTACCCTGAGCCTGATATTTCTTCACGATGTCCAGTTTTTCAGTTGGCGTACAGTTGCCATAGACTTGTTGTATACCCAGTTCCTTAGCCACCAACTGGGCATTTTGTTCGTGGTCACCTGTTGCCATGACCACTTCAATACCATCGGCAATCAACTGTTGAATGACTTGATGAGCATTGACCTTAATCGCATCGTGAATAGCAATATAAGCCAGCACTTCTTGGCTATTGCTTAAGAAACTGATCACATTGCCTGTCGCACGCTGCTGATTCAACTGGCTTTGCAAAGTATCATCTAAGGTGATGCCGAGTTGCTCAAGCAGCTTTTGGCTACCAATATAAAGGGTTTGCTCGCCAATCTGACCTTTGACACCAAAGCCAGTTACATCCTCAAAGTCTGCCACTTTAAGCAATTGCTGTGCAGGAACTATTTGAGTCAAAGTCTGTGCAATCGGATGACTTGAATACTGCTCAATCGAGGCAATCCACTGTTCTGCTTGCGCTTGGTTTACATTTGGGCTGAGCAACTGAATTTCTTTAAGGCTTGGTTTACCTTCAGTCAAAGTCCCTGTTTTATCGACAATCAGCGTATTCACTTTACTTAAAGCTTCAATCGCCTCTGCATCTTTAAACAGTACCCCTTTTTGTGCCGCACGACCGGTGGTGGCCATCACTGACATTGGCGTCGCCAAACCCAGCGCACACGGGCAGGCAATAATCAGTACCGCCACCGCACACATCAGTGCCAGATCAAATTGCGCACCACCAAACACCATCCAAGTGGCAAAGGTCAATACACTAATCAGTAACACCACAATCACAAAATACTTGGCAAACACATCTGCCAAACGTTGTAACGGTGCTTTAGAACGCTGTGCTTCTGCCACCGTCTGAATCATTTTCGCCAAAGTGGTATTTGCCCCAACCGCCGTGGTTTGAATACGAATACTGCCTTGTTGATTGACCGTCCCGCCGATCACCGTGTCATGCACTTGCTTTTTCACAGGCACAGGTTCACCGGTCATCATGGCTTCATCGACATAGGTTTTGCCTTCAACCACCACACCATCCAGTGGAATCTGCTCACCCGAGGAAATTTGTAAAATATCGCCTTGTTTGACCATACCAATATCAACTTCAACCACTTGATCATTTTGAACCAACTTGGCTGTGTTGGCTTGCAGTTTGAGTAAGGCTTTGAGTGAGTCTGCGGTCTTAGCACGCGCCTTTAACTCCATGATTTGACCGAGCAAACTTAAAGATACGATCATACAGGCTGCTTCAAAGTACACTGCAACGCCATGCCCAGTTTTGGCTTCCATTGGAATCACACTTGGAAAAATCGTTGCCACCACACTATAGATATAGGCGGCTAACACTCCAACACCAATCAAGCTCCACATATTTAAGTTACGGGTTTTATACGAAGCCCAGCAACGTTCAATAAAGGGTTTACCTGCCCACAGCACCACTGGGGTCGCCAGCACTAGCTCAATCCACGGCTGAATATGCGGTGAAATGAAACTGTGAATATGTGAACCCATCGCCAGTACAAACACGATCAACGTCAGTGGTAAGGTCATCCAAAAGCGATGGCTAAAATCGACCAACTCAGGGTTCGGTGCATCATCTAAAGTCGGTTGCATCGGCTCGAGTGCCATACCACAAATCGGACACGTCCCCGGCCCTTTTTGTACAATTTCAGGGTCCATCGGACAGGTATAGTCCATATCCGCAGCCCCTTCAGGCACAGGACGCTGATCAGGTGGAATCAGATAAAACTCAGGATCAGCTTTAAACTTATCTAAGCAAGAAGGATTACAGAAATAGTAGGTCTGTTGTTGATAATCCGTTTTTAACTCTGTATTCGGATCGACTGACATGCCACAGACTGGGTCAATAAACTCAGCTGATTCAGATGGAGCATGATGTTCATGTTGATGTTTCCCACCACCACAGCAGCTACTTTTTGCAGCTTCTGCTTTGGGCTTGGGTGCACAGCAACTGGCTTTGGTGTCTGGTTCTGTTTGAGGCTTAGGCTCACAACAGGATGCTTTTTTCTCTGCCTCTTTCGGAGTTGAACCACAACAGCCCGCAGTAGAAGTAGACACCGATACTGCATCTTCAGTTTTTACATAAGCCTCTGGGGTTGCAATAAACTTTTGCAAACATTTTTCACTACAAAAATAGTAGTCCTGTCCCTGCCACTCGGTATGCGGTTTAGTTAAATCTGTTACGGTCATACCACACACAGGGTCAATAAATGTGGTCTTCTCTGCATCTGACACAGGTTTTGATCCGCAACCACAACCTTTGGAAGTAACTACAGCACTTTCCTCTTTCCCCTGAGATGAAGCATCGCTTATATCTGTTTTGGATTGACTACAATAAACACTGGGCGCCCTTTCTGATGTTAAGTAAGCCTCTGGATTGGCCGAAAATTTCTTTAAACAGCCTGAGCAACAAAACAAATAACGAACTGATTGATACTCATACACATGAGGAGAGTCCTCTGCGACCGTCATCCCACAGACAGGATCGATATTCACCACCATCGGCGCTAATTTCTGTTTGGAACAGCAAGACGTTTTGTGTTGCTCACTCATTCTGACTCACCTTTTATTTTTTGATTGTGTTAGCATAAAGTCTGTACCTAGGTACTGAGTCAAGCCTTTTGGAGATTATTTTATGCTCACTATCGGCAAGCTGGCAAAACACTGTCAAGTGAATGTGGAAACCATTCGTTATTATCAACGGATCGGTCTGATGCGTATTCCTGAAACCACACAAAACTATCGCTACTATAGTCAGCAAGATATTGAAACCTTAAGCTTTATACAAAAAGGTAAAGATGCGGGCTTACAGCTCAGTGAAATTCAAGATCTGTTGCATTTGCAACTGGATGACCGTGAAAAAGTCCGTGATGTGATTCAGCAACGACTGGAAAAAATTGATCAACGGATTCAAGAGCTGAATGCTTTGAAACAACGCCTTTCAAGCTGGGTGGATGAATGTAAAACCACCACCGACAGTTGCTGCCCAATTTTGCAAGAGCTAAAAAAAGGTTCAACGATTGCACCATAAACAGATACCATCTTTGAAATTTGACGATCATTTTCACACACCTTTTCGATTCTCAGGACTGCGTTCACCATGTCGATTGAACTTGCCCAACTCAGAAAACAGCTTCGCAAACAACGCAGACAAGTTTCCGCCTATCAACAGCAGCAGTCCGAACTTCAAATTTTACAACGTTTAAGACGTGTGCCCGAATTTAAACATGCCACCCGTGTCGGGATCTATCTACATGCTTTTGGGGAAATTCAGACCCATAAAATCATTGAATATTGTTTTCATCAAAAAAAAGCAGTGTATTTACCGATGATTTGCAATATGAATCAGCGCTTAGTGTGGGTCAAAGTTTCACGTCATCAATTTCAAAATAAACGCTTTTCTCACCATCCATTGGGTATGCAAGAGCCTATGGCAACACGTGGTCAGCACGTTTCACATTTAGACCTATTACTCATGCCCTTATTGGCGTGTGATCCTTATGGCACACGCATTGGCATGGGTGGTGGTTTTTATGACAAAACCTTAGCATCTGCGCCCTATCACCGTCCGTTTCGTTTGGGTTTGGCCCATCACTTCCAGTTGGTGCCACAGCGCTTAATTCGAGAAACATGGGATCAACCTTTGGATGGGCTGCTGACCCCTCAACAGCATTTACGCTTCAAGCGCTAAAATTGACATTTTTGACTGTTGAGAATACTTAAAAATCACATGTTTAGTCATTTTTTATACAATTTATTTTGACCTGCCCTTGTATTTTTTAAAATACCCATCACTATAAAAAACATGGCAACACCGTTGTCACTCATTAGGAGTGCCCATGTCTGAAATTATTATGAATCAAGAAACCTTAGAGCCTCAGGTTCCAAGTGTATTACCACTTTTAGCGTTACGTGATGTGGTGGTGTATCCGCACATGCAAATTGCGCTATTTGTAGGTCGTGAAAAATCGATCAATGCAGTTGATGTGGCTCGTAACAGTGACAATCTAGTATTTGTAGTTGCTCAGAAAGATTCTCTTTCAGAAGAAATTGATCACGACAACTTATATCAATACGGTACTGTCGCGAAGATTGTGCAAGTTGTGAATCATGAAAATGATGAAAACTGTATAAAAGTATTAATTGAAGGCTTGCATCGTTCAAAGCTAGAAAAAATCATTGATGAAAATGATTATCTAACCGCAGAACATGCGCTTAGCCCAATGTCAGTCCACATTGACGAAACAACGCAAGAAACACGTGTTCAAGAATTACGTGCCCTATTTGCTCAATATGCTGAAGCAAAACTGCGTAATGCACGCGAACTGATTGCTGCTGCGAACAAGATTGACGATTTACTCCAATTGTTATTCTTCGTAGCGACCCGTGTCCCGCTTAACATTGATGTGAAGCAAAAATTCCTTGAGCACGATGAATTTGAAGCACATTTACAAGAGTTGATGACTTATTTGTTGCAACAGTCTGAAGAGCAACAGATTGAGCAAACCTTGCATGACTCTGTAAAACGTCAAATGGAGAAAAACCAGCGCGAATACTTCCTCAATGAAAAGATGAAGGTGATTCAGCGTGAACTTTCTGACATGAATGGCGGTGCAGAAGATGACGTCGCTGAAATTGAAAAGCGTCTTGCTGAAGCTGACTTACCAGAACATGTCCGTAAAAAAGCGGAAGCAGAATTCCGTAAACTCAAAGCAATGCAACCTGCGTCTAGTGAAGCGGCTGTGGTGCGCAATTATATCGAGGCCATTTTAGATACGCCTTGGAATAAAGCCAGCAAAGTCAGCATTAACTTAAGCAAAGCGCAAGAAATTTTGGATACCGATCATTACGGCTTAGATGACGTGAAAGATCGTATCGTGGAATATTTAGCGGTTCAATCTCGCGTGAAAAAACTCAAAGGCCCAATCCTTTGTTTGGTTGGCCCTCCAGGTGTAGGTAAAACTTCACTGGGTGAATCGGTTGCCAAAGCAACAGGTCGTGAGTTTGTACGTATGGCACTCGGTGGCGTGCGTGACGAAGCAGAAATCCGTGGTCACCGTCGTACTTATATCGGTGCGATGCCGGGTAAAATTGTGCAGTCTTTAACGAAGGTCGGCGTGAAGAACCCATTGTTCTTGCTCGACGAAATCGACAAGATGGCACAAGACTACCGTGGCGACCCTGCATCTGCGTTGCTTGAAGTACTCGATCCATCACAGAACAGCAAGTTTAACGATCACTATTTAGATCTTGATCTGGACTTGTCTGAAGTGATGTTCATCTGTACTGCGAACAGCATGAATATTCCAGAAGCATTGCTTGACCGTATGGAAGTGATTCGTCTACCGGGGTATACCGAAGATGAAAAAGTCAATATTGCTGAGCGTTACCTTGTTCCGAAAGCAATGAAGAACAATGGTCTACGTGCGAAAGAATTGACTGTTCATGAAGAAGCAATTCGTGACATCGTACAACGTTATACACGTGAAGCTGGTGTGCGTAGCTTAGAGCGTGAAGTCTCTAAAATTGCTCGTAAAGTGGTAAAAGAAGCGGTCAGCAAGAAGGCGAAAAACCTGCAAGTTGATGTGACTTCGGCCAATCTTCCAGACTACTTAGGTCCACATAAGTTTGACTTTGGTATGGCGGAAGACGAAGCTCAAGTCGGTCGCGTGAACGGTTTGGCGTGGACTTCAGTCGGTGGTGAGTTGTTGACCATTGAAGTTGCAGCGGTTAAAGGTAAAGGTAAATTCATCACCACAGGTTCTCTCGGTGATGTGATGAAAGAATCGATTACTGCTGCTATGACTGTCGTGCGTACCCGTGCAGATGAATTGGGTATCGAATCGACACGTTTCGAAGAAACCGATGTTCACGTCCACTTACCAGAAGGTGCAACACCAAAAGATGGCCCTTCTGCAGGTTTAGCGTTAACAACTGCATTGGTTTCTGCTTTCACAGGCATCCCAATTCGTCCGGATATTGCCATGACAGGTGAAACCAGTCTCGGTGGTCGTGCAATGCGCATTGGTGGCTTGAAAGAAAAACTACTGGCTGCGCACCGTGGTGGAATTAAGCTAGTCTTCATTCCTCAAGACAACGTCCGTGATTTATCTGAAATCCCAGACAATGTTAAAGAAGGTTTAGAGATTAAAGCGGTGAAATCGATTGATGAGATTTTACCACTGGCGTTGACCTCTATGCCTGAACCTTTGGTCAAAGCACCAATTGTGAAAGCGGTCGACGAAGGCAAAAAAGCTGCACGCCACTAATTCTGCATCTTAAAAAAAAGAGAGCTTCGGCTCTCTTTTTTTTATTACAATTTACTGTAGATAACACCACACATCTTTATGCTTTTATTTCCTACAATAATTCGATCAAGGGATACATGTAGGACAACTAAAATGAAAAACCCGATTGGCTGGTTTGAAATTTATGTGGATGACTTATCTCGTGCCAAACAATTTTATGAATCTGTTTTTAATATTCAATTAACTGAATTAACCCCACCAGCGGATGATAATTCACTGCAAATGTGGGCTTTCCCCTCAGACATGCAAGCCTATGGCGCTTCAGGTGCACTGGTGAAAATGCCAGGCCTATCAGCAGGAGGAAACAGTACCTTAATCTATTTTTCATGTGATGATTGTGCGAATGAAGCGAGCCGGCTTGTTGAGTCTGGTGGAAAAATTCATGAAGCAAAAACGGCCATTGGTGAATATGGTTTTATTGTGCTGGCCTTTGATAGCGAAGGAAATATGATTGGCCTACATTCCATGACGTGAAACGGATGAAACTCCAAATTTTCGCTTAGCTTGCTTGAATTTTTGTATTAAACATTTTCCTCTATCATTATTCAGACTTGAAAAATCGATAAAAAGCCCGATATAAATAATAAGAACAGATACGCGCTGTATATTTCTTTTTATTGATGATTTGAAATTGCATGGTCATCTGATTCTCCAGACGGATGACCTTTTATCGCAGTTCTCGCTACTTGGGAACTGCGTTTTTTATTGCTCAAAATACATTAAGGTTTCAATAAATGCTGTACCAACCCATCGATCACATTCGCCATTTTGGTCAAATTCAACGTTGCTAAGCGGTCTGCTTTGGTATGGTAGTGACCATTTCGATAAAATGCGGTATCGGTAATCATGACTGCGGGAATATCAAACTCCCAATAATTCAAATGATCTGAAAAATCAAAAGCATTGGCAAAGCTCGGAGCAACCAAACGCTGACATTCTAACTGATCAAGTTGCTGCATCGCTGCACAATAGCCTGCGCCTAAATCACGTGAACTGACATTACTCACTGTCGCAATAAAATTACCATGGCTTGGATAAATCCACTTTAAGCCCACAGGATAGCTTTGGATGGGTTGTTCGCTAAAGAACCCGATCATTTCTAAAATATACACACCTTTAATCTTATCTTTTTGTGCCTGAACCGATTTCGCATGCACATAACTGCCCATTTGTTCAGTTTTAGAAAACGGTGGTTCTTCTAAACTATAGAACACAAAGTCCACATTGTTAGGCAGTTTAGACTTCTGCTCTGCCAAAATACGCGCCGTTTCAATAACGCCTGCAACACCAGAGGCATTGTCATCTGCACCATCTTGATCGCCAAAGACGTCATAATGTGCCCCAACAATCACGCGGTCTGCCCGTCCGACGTTTAAACTACACACTACATTTCGGTAAATTTGCTGATTGGCCGTAAAGTTTTGATAGTGACACGGAACGCCCAATAAGCGCATTTGTTCTTTGATCCATGCAGAGACACGGTTCAGTTCATCAAGGTTTTTATAGTTACGTGCTTTGCCCTGACCAATCACTTGCTCCAAATAGACTTGTAGGTTTTGTTCATCAGCCATTTTGGCGTTGCTTGCAAATACCTGCCCTGTGAAAGTACCCAGTACAACAATCAACAAAAAAGCCTGTTTTTTTAAAGTTTTGAGCCACATTGTTATTATTCCAAGTATTTCTTATTCCTTTCATCTGTTGAATTAAGCAACATTAGTTCAGTGAATTCAATTGCATTTTGTTTCGTCTCACTGCAAAGCATTGCTTTCACCGTTATAATGAATCGTCTCCTTATACATGCCCCATTATGAAAATCCGTATTCTGACCATTGGTCAAAAAATGCCTGCATGGGTACTGACTGGTTTTGAAGATTATTTCAAGCGTATTCAACCCTTTGTGCAAACGCAGATTATTGAACTGCCAATGGCAAAGCGCGGTAAAAATGATTCAGAAGCAGATATTTTAAAATACCGTCAAATTGAAGGTGAGAGCATTTTAAATGCAATGAAAGGCAACGAAGTGCTGATTGCTTTAGAAGTCGGTGGTCGTGAGTTTAGCACCGAAAAACTGGCAGAAACCATGAAAGGATGGATGCTTGAGGGCAATGATATTGTACTGGCAATTGGTGGGCCTGACGGTCACTCTGAAGCAGTACGTAAAGCAGCTGCTTGGCATTGGTCTTTATCCAAACTGACCTTACCTCACCCGATGGTTCGCGTGATGCTGATTGAACAGCTTTATCGTGCGATGAGTATTAACCATAATCACCCTTATCATCGTGCAGGTTAAGCTCAAGCAATGTTCCATTTTTGGAACAATACGTTGATATTTCCCCCATTACACAGATGATAAGAATCTGACAAAATTCTTTTCATCTTCCCTTATTAGGCTTTCACAATGAACTTACAAACGCTACCCGGCTTATTCATTTCTCATGGCTCACCCATGCTTGCGTTGAATCCAGAGCAAGTTGGGCCAGCGTTACATCGTTTGGGTCTAAACTTACCGACACCACAAGCAATTGTGATTATGTCCGCACACTGGGAAAGTAACTCACTTGAAGTAAGTACTGGAGTCCGCCCTGAGACATGGCATGACTTTCGGGGCTTTCCTGCTGAGCTTTATGACATTCGCTACCCAGCACCCGGTCAACCTGTTCTAGCTGAAGAAATTCTACATTTATTGGCAGAAGCGGGTTTTTCAGCTCATGCAAACAGTACTCGTCCGCGTGATCATGGCGTTTGGATGCCTTTACTCCATATGTATCCAGATGCAGACATCCCTGTGGTGGAAATTTCACTCCCGATGAATCTGTCGGCAGAGGAGATTTATAAAATTGGACAAACCCTTGCGCCACTACGCGAGCAGCAGGTCTTGCTCATTGGCTCAGGGAGTATTACCCATAACTTAGCCGAGTTATCTTGGCATGGTCAGTCACAAGCGGTACCTGAGTGGGCGTCGACGTTTCGTAATCATGTGGTCGCGAAACTTAGCCATCAGGACTTTGACGCTATTTTAGACTGGGAATCGATTCCTTTTGTCCGTCGTAACCACCCAACGTTGGAACACTTTGCCCCAATATTCTTTGCGATGGGTACAGGTCATCGTTTTAATATTGTGCATAGTAGCTTTACCATGGGTGCACTGGGCATGGACATTTACCGTTTCGATTAATGTATAAATTTTACTTATATATTAACAAAAAAATATTTATGGATACATTTTGAAACCCAAAAGAACTGAATGTATCCATTCTTTTAAAAACAACATCGGATATCATGTATCTTGTTATTTTAAATCAAGAACTTGTAACCCATGAAATTAAAATATTTAGCGATTGCCCTTTTCCCACTCGCACTGGCTGCTTGCCAATCATCTGATATTCAAAAAGTAGGAGATTTGGCTGTGTCTGTACTACAACAACAAAATGCAGATCAAACACTCGCAAACTACCATTGGAGTACGAACACCGCAGATGCGCCTAAACCATTGGTTTTAAACTTTGACAAACAAACAGGTCGCTTAGGCATTTCAACCAGTTGTAACGGTATGGGTACCAGTTGGAAAGTTGAGAATAATCAAATTGTGACGGGTAACCTGATGGCGACTCAAATGGCATGTGAACCAAAAGCCATGGCTCAAGAAGGCGTTGCAGCAGATTTATTTGACAACCGTAAAGCACCGTTTGTTTTAAACCTAAATGATCCTGATGCACCAACACTGACCGTGGTATCGGCAAAAGGTGAAAAAATTGTATTCACAGGTAAGCAAACTGCTGAAGCGAAATATCAAAGCCAAGGTGAAACTGTTTTCTTAGAAATTTCACCAGAGACCAAAACATGTTCTGCAGGTGTTGCTCGTATGGAATGCCTACAAGTTCGTGAAATTAAGTATGCTGAAAATGGCGTAAAGACACAGGTCGATAAAGACTGGACGTTATTCTATAACCATATCGATGGTTTCACTCATAACCCTAAAGAGCGTCAAATCGTACGTGTTAAACGTTATGAAATTGCCAACCCTGCGGCTGACCAATCAAAATATGCTTATGTTCAAGACATGATTATTGAACGTGAAGCGGTCAAAGGCTCATTGTAATCGTTCAATGACCTGTAACAAAACCGAGGCTATCGCCTCGGTTTTTTATTGCGGTTTTTCTAAGTGTATGTAAACTTAGAATACACCTTGAGCTAGCATTGCATCTGCAACTTTTACAAAACCTGCAATGTTGGCACCATTGACATAGTTCACAGTACCGTCTGCTTGCGTACCGTATTTCACACAGTTACGGTGAATTTCTTTCATGATCGCATGTAAGCGCTCATCGACTTCTTCAAAAGTCCAACCCAAACGCAAAGCATTTTGTGACATTTCTAAGCCAGAAGTCGCAACACCACCCGCGTTCGATGCTTTACCTGGTGCGTATAAAATTTTCGCTTCAACGAATTTTTCGACTGCATCTAAGGTAGAAGGCATGTTTGCCCCTTCAGCGACACAAATTACTCCATTTGCAAGGAGCACTTCAGCATCTGCCTGATCTAACTCATTTTGAGTTGCGCATGGCAATGCGATATCACATGGAATAGACCATGGACGCTGCCCTTCTAAGTATTCAAAGCCATGCTTAGACGCAAACTCAGAAATACGACCGCGCTTCACATTCTTCAGTTCCATCACTTCAGCCAGTAAAGCATCGGTAAAGCCTGCTTTTACATATACCGTACCCGCAGAGTCAGACAATGAAACGACTTTTGCACCCAGATACATTGCTTTTTCAGCTGCGTATTGTGCTACGTTACCAGAACCAGAAATCGTGACTGTTTTGCCTTGGAAGCAGTCGCCACGTGTTTTCAGCATTTCTTCAGCAAAATACACTGTGCCGTAACCCGTTGCTTCAGGACGCGCCAAAGAACCACCAAAGGTCAAACCTTTACCCGTAAATACAGATGAAGTGTCATTACTCAGCTTCTTCATCATGCCAGCCATATAACCCACTTCACGGCCACCCACGCCAATATCACCCGCAGGGATATCCGTATTTGAACCTAGGTGACGGTATAGCTCAATCATTAGCGCTTGGCAGAAACGCATAATTTCGCCTTCAGACTTACCCTTAGGATCAAAGTCTGAACCGCCTTTACCACCGCCCATTGGAAGTGTGGTTAATGCATTTTTAAAAGTTTGTTCAAAGCCTAAAAATTTTAGGATCGAGAGATTTACCGATGGATGAAAACGCATACCACCTTTAAATGGACCAATTGCCGAGTTGTATTGAACACGGAAAGCACGGTTTACATGGGTTTGACCTTGATCATCCACCCATGAAACGCGGAATTGAATCGCACGCTCTGGCTCAACCAAACGCTCTAGCAAACCATGGTCTGCATAACGAGGATTTTTTTCAATGAACGGCCAAAGGCTGGTCATGACTTCCTCTACCGCTTGTAGAAACTCGGGTTGATGTTCATCACGTGTTTTCACGTAATCTAAAAACTCATTAAGGCTGTTATATTTCAACGCTTAATCCTCAGCAGAAAATGGATCAAAATTGGTCAAATTTTATAAACAATGTTAAATTTTGGCGCAAACAATTAAATATCTTTTACCAACAATTCACAACACATTTCTATAAAAAAACATATTTATCATTTATATAACAATTATTTATATAAAATATACCTAGAAATTGGTTATAAAAAACACCAATGAAAACACAGGTTTAAAATCTTTTTTTGCTCAAAAATGATGCAGTTAATGAACCATTTTAGAACACAGGATTAATCAAAAAAAACATGGTAAAATTCAGTGATCTACCTATTTCTTCTAATATCTCTGCAAATTCATCTGCAGGATTGGTTTACGCATGAATTCGCACATTTCCCTGATCCAAAATATCGATGCTCTCCTCCCCCAAACCCAATGTGGACTCTGCGGACATCGTGATGGATGTCTGCCTTATGCCCAAGCCATCAGCGAAGGTGAAGCAGCCAATAAATGTGTACCTGGCGGGCAGCCTGTAGCCGATGCATTGGCTCAATTGCTAAACCGGCCAGCATTAATTGCAGAAGAAAGTGTTTGGCCTATTCAAGCCGATGGCCGCCCACAGAGAATGAAAGCAATCATTCGTGAAGATGAATGCATTGGTTGTACCAAATGTATTAGTGCTTGTCCTGTAGATGCCATTATTGGCTCAGGTAAACTTATGCACAGTATTTTGACTGATCTGTGTACAGGCTGTGAACTGTGTATTCCGCCTTGTCCTGTCGACTGTATTGACCTTATTCCAGATGTAGACGGCATACCGACGGAAATCTTGCGTAAAGCTGAGCAAGATGATTTAAGACAACGCTATTACGCACATATTCAACGTGAAGAAAAACAGCGTCTGCACCGTAAAGGCCCAGTGGTTCGTGCAGAAATTGATACGGCGTTATTTGCCCAGTTTTCAGCACAGAACGATACTGTACCCGATATTCAGATCATTGAAAAAGAACCAGAAATGCCAGCAAAACTCGATGCAAAATCCACCATTGAGCTGGCGAAATTACGCGTACAAATTAAAAAATTAGAAAAGCAACTCAGTGTTCGTGAAGATGCGAAAAAACGTCTGTTGTTAGATGACTTAACCCAACAGCTTCATCAGTTACAGGGAGCTTAAGCATGCTAACGACAAGCGGAAAACCTGTAAAAAACATGACCAAAAAGCAAATCCAAATCTTTTTTGAACGTTTACGTGCACAACGTCCAAACCCCAAAACTGAATTGAATTATTCGAGTCCTTTTGAGCTGTTGGTGGCTGTGACCTTGTCTGCTCAGGCGACAGATGTGAGTGTCAACAAAGCCACCGATAAACTCTTTCCTGTTGCCAATACACCTGAAACGATTTATGCCTTAGGGGTCGATGGTTTAAAAACCTATATTAAAACCATAGGTTTATATAATGCGAAGGCCGAAAATGTAATTAAAGCCTGTAAAATGCTGATTGAAAAACATAACAGCATCGTGCCAAACAACCGTGCCGATTTAGAAGCTTTACCCGGTGTAGGGCGAAAAACAGCCAATGTAGTGTTGAATACTGCTTTTGGACAACCGACCATGGCGGTCGATACGCATATTTTTCGTTTAGGTAATCGTACAGGATTAGCGGTCGGCAAAAATGTGCTTGAAGTCGAACACCGTTTAGTGAAAGTCATTCCAAAAGAATTTATTGTCGACTCGCATCATTGGCTCATTTTACATGGTCGATACTGCTGTATCGCACGCAAACCGAAATGTCATGAATGCATCGTTTCAGATGTGTGTAACTGGCCAGATCGTTTTGAATTTGGTGCAGCACGTATTGCCACAACGACGATAGAAGCTGAACATTAAAGTTCAGTTTTTTTATTGTTGATTTGATTTATCTTTTAAGTCTTGCTGCAACTTCGGATGTAACTGACGTTCTGGTTGCTTCTTCGACATTTTTTCTTGTTTACTGACATCGCGTAGCATTTTCACGCTAATGTAAAACAAACCTACTAATACCGCCGCAGCAACAATAATTAAAACAATGATTCCAAATTGTGCCACACGCGACTCCATTTTAACAGGATCAAGAAAAAGAGCCCTAATATGACTTAGAGCTCTTTCAATGTCAAAACATTGCCATGTTTAAAACATGCAATTATTTGTCTTGATCAAGAATCGCGAACAAATCTGCTTGTACTTCGTCAATTGGACGTAAGCCATTCAGCTTGTCGTAGGTTGGTGCATTTTCACCAGACGCTGCGCGACCTTGGTAGAAACCAACCAACTGTTCAGTTTCAGTGTGGTATGAACCTAAACGCTTACGAATCGTTGCTTCTTGGTCATCTGGACGTTGTACCAGTTCTTCACCAGTTTCATCGTCCTTACCTTCCACTTTAGGTGGGTTGTAAACGATGTGATAAACACGGCCTGATGCAGGGTGCTGACGGCGACCAGAAAGACGTTGTACGATTTCTTCGTCAGGAACATCAATTTCAATCACGTGATCAATGTTGATGCCTTCATTTTCAAGCGCTTCTGCTTGAGGAATGGTACGTGGGAAACCATCAAAGATACAGCCATTTACACAGTCAGGTTGCGCAATACGTTCTTTCACTAAACCAATGATCAGTTCATCAGATACAAGACCACCATTGTCCATCACGCTTTTAGCTTGTAGACCGAGTTCAGTTCCTTCACGAATTGCAGCACGGAGCATATCACCGGTTGAAATTTGTGGGACATTGTAGCGCTTACAGATCAACTGAGCTTGTGTACCTTTACCTGCTCCAGGTGGTCCGAGTAAGATAATGCGCATAAAAAAACATCCTCATTTAAACAATGTATTTGACACTTTGTACATGTCGAAAAATTCGACATATTTTTAGCATCTAATTATAAGAAAGCTACAAACAAATGTATGGTACCCGCAATGAAGCCAGTTACCCCACCCAATAAAATCAAAATCCATTCGTCTTCCTGAAATGCAGGACGTAATAAGTTTTGAAATTCTTTCGGCGTTAGCTCCCGAATACGGTCTCTAAACATTTGATAGATTTTCTGTGCACGGCTCGCATTGAACGCTGGGTCGCATACAGGCACCATCGTAATTTCAATTGAACGATCAATCAAGTCCGTCTTGAGTTTTGCGTATTCACGTGGCCCCAAAGACAGCTGCAAAGATGTTCTCACCAATGGTGTTTCCATGATTTCATTAATATGACGCTTGACAATACGACGGGTCTTGTCTTTTTTATTGCCATACATCATTTCAGTCATGATAGATTTTAACGTAATCAGGTCTTCTGTGACTACACTTGCAAACACATCAGACACTTCTTCTTGGCGCTTCATGAAAGCGCCTTGTACATTATAAGTCCCAATGCGCGGAATCACAGGTTTAATCCATGGAAACTTACGATCTTTTGTTAATTCAGTCAGTTGCAAGTATCGAACATAGTGTGGCTCAATTGGATTAAACACCATCCAAATCGCAATCCAGTTGGTTAAGAAGCCCCATACTGCCGCCCAAAATGGGACCGTCCAATGCCATGGCACCACAAACCAAACAATCATTTGGAAGATACCAAAGAACATCCCGATGAGTGCACTAATATGCCAAATAAAGTTGATTTCTTTCTGACCCACTTTCAAGAACATACGCACCATTAGTCTGCGGTCACCTTCCATTTGGCTGACCACCATATCGCGCATATCTACAAGTGACTCGACGTTCATGGTCAGTTCGGTCACTAATTCTCTGAGCACAGCCGGAAGCTGTTTGTGTGCCTGCGCATAAATTCGACGCTTAATCGAATAAGGTAAGTTTTCCCAAAGTACGGCATTACGGTCAATCATGACTTCATCAATCAGGTGCTCAAGTTCAAAACCAACTTGCTCACCAATGATCCGTGCCATATCCTCAGGATCCATGGCATCTAAAAATTCACGCAAAGAACCAAGCTTAGATAAGGTATTATCCGTGATGATGCCTGAAATACGTCCCGCTTTTCTAGGCACAATGCCCTGCCAACCCACAGGCAAAGGTCCAATATGAAAGCCCCAAAATGTAATCGGGTAAAAGACCATTTTCAGGGCCATCCAAACGTGCGCCCAAGTCACAAAAGCAGTCACAGGAATAATGCTGAGTACAGCCCAAAAATCGGGTCGATTCAAAAAGGTTTGCCACAACTGATTGACGTACTCAAGCATGCATAACTTCCATATTTAATTTTATTAACTGAATTATATAGCGTTTTAAAAAAGATATTGTGTCTATAAACCGAAACTTAGAGTATAGGAAAATTGTAGTCTCGGTTCAGTTTCTGCAACCACATAGCCCGATTTGGCTTCGAGTTTTTCCCCTGCACCAATCCCTACACTGAAAGTGCTGATTCGTTCAGGACTCAGTAACACATAAGCAAGATCTACACCACCACCAAGGCGAGATTCGTACTCGCCATCTACTTTCTTGCTGTCAATATGCCCTGCGTAAACACCGAGATAATAGCCATTTTTATCTTTACCAGTAAAATGAACTGGAAATCTAAAACCCAGCTGACCACCTACAGGGTAATCATCATTGATAAATACCCCAGCTTTTGCATATGCAATGCCATAAGGATTCACCCATTCTAGATTGGTGTGCAGTAATTTCTGCGTTACACCAACCCCTACATTCCACGTTTGAGCACTGCCAGCAGGAATTTTTGCATCTGGCAAAAAGGAATTATCTTGAGCGTAGGCTACGTTTGCACAGGCAACAAGTGCCAACACTGGATAAATTCTTGTCATTATTGTCACCATTATCCGTAATGTTATTTTAGTAATTGGTCCCTTTTTACAGGATTTTGACTGTAGCAGAATTTATAAAACACTTATATACAGCAATTTATATTTTTGATGTCTATAAAGTCAAAATTTAGGCAAAAATGAAAAGCAGAAGCAGCGATAACAAATATCAAAACAGTGTGACATGCGTTAGAATAGCGCGCAGGTATTTTCCTCTTTATCCATGTGTTTAAGTCGATTTGGTATGAAACAGCACTTTCCTTTAAAAAATGTCCAACAAGAAAAGCGCATTTTTCGAAATCGTACCTTTATCTCCATGGGTATTGTGGTCTTTTTCTTGCTGATTTTAGTCACTCGCTATGCCTATTTGCAGCTGGTTCAATTTGACGAGTTTTCAACTGCATCCGATCAAAACCGTATCCGTCTACAACCTTTAGCCCCTGCACGTGGTTATATTTATGACCGCAATGGTGTGCTGTTGGCAGATAACTATCCTGTCTTTACCGCGACGATGAGTCGAGCCGATGTGACGGATATTGATGCTACGATTGAACGTTTAACGCCAATCTTAGAACTCACCCCAGATGATATTGAGCGCTTTAACAGTCGTATTAAAGCCTCACGTAAAACTGAACGCGTTTCCATTAAACTTAATCTCAATGAAAACGATATTGCTCGCTTTAGCGAAGTTAAATATCAATTCCCTGGGGTTAATATCGAAACTCAGATGACGCGCTACTATCCACATGGTGAGCTGTTTGCCCATGTGATTGGTTATGTGGGTCGAATTAACGATAAAGAATTAAAAAGCATCAATAAAGATTTGTATGCGGGCACTAACCTGATTGGTAAAATTGGGGTAGAAAAGTCCTATGAAGATTTGTTACATGGTGTACCAGGAAATGAGTCTGTCGAAGCCGATGCACATGGTAACGTGCTGCGCCATTTAGGCCGCAAAGAACCCATTCGTGGTAATGACTTATATCTTTCACTCGATTATGGCTTGCAGACGGTTGCCTCAGAGCAGCTTGCAGGTCGTCGTGGTGCCATCGTGGCGATGGATCCACGTACAGGTGAAATCCTTGCCTTGGTCTCAAGTCCAAGTTTTAACCCTAACCTGTTTGTCACAGGCATTAGTCATACCGACTATAGTGGTTTACGCGATAACCTCGATCAACCGCTATATAACCGTGCTGTACAAGGTGCTTACCCACCCGGCTCAACCATTAAACCGATGTTTGGTTTAGGTGGTATTCATTATGGCTTAATTGATTGGGGCACGGCCATTTCCGATCATGGCTATTTCACACTTCCGGGCGATTCGCATAAATTCCGCGACTGGAAAAAGTCAGGACACGGCGTAGTCAACTTGCATAAATCGCAAGTGGTCTCTTGTGATACCTTCTTCTACATTCTATCGTTCCGTATGGGCATTGAAAAAATGAACACATGGATGCGTCAGTTTGGCTTTGGTGAAAAAACTGGTGTGGATTTACCAAGTGAAAGTACAGGCCTTTACCCAAACCCCGAATGGAAAATGCGTACCCGAGATGCCAAATGGCTCAAAGGGGAAACCATTTCAGTAAGTATTGGACAAGGTGCTTTTACAGCAACACCGCTGCAATTGGCCATGGCAACAGCCATTACCGCCAACCATGGTTCACATGTGATTCCGCATGTTTTACAAACCAGTAAAGGTGCAAAACCACATAAAGATTTAAATGCACCTGATGGCAGAATCCAGTTCAATGGTACTGATCAAGACTGGATACAAATGCGTGATGCTATGGTCGATGTCATTGAGACAGGGACTGGACGTGGCATTCGGACGCCAATGTATAAAATTGCAGGTAAAACCGGTACTGCACAGGTCAAAAGTATTGCCCAAGGTAAACGCTACAATGAAGCCCTATTGACCGAACGTCAGTTAGACCACGGCTTATTCGTGGGCTTTGCACCTGCGGAAAACCCTGAAATTGCGATTGCAGTAGTGTGGGAAAATGGTCGTCATGGTGGTTCTGCGGCACAGCTGGCTCGTCCGATCTTAGACTACTGGCTGCTCACACGTCATAAAAACCCAATTCGTCCACAAAACCATCAAATTAGTGGCGGCTTGATGACGGCGGGGATTAAACCGGGTGAATTACCAAGTGGTAGCACTCCACCAGCGACCACAACTGGGACAAGTGCAGCTACGCCAACCAGTACTTCCAATACAGCACCCGCTTCAACAACGGCAAATACAAGCCGTTCAGCTACACCACCTTCTGCACCTGTGGAGTCAGACTAATTATGAAAAACCAACTCCGCATCATTGGAGGGGACTGGAAACGTCGTCAACTGCCTTTTGCCAATATTGAAGGTTTACGCCCTACGCCTGATCGCGTACGTGAGACTTTGTTTAATTGGCTCATGTGGGATGTACAAAATACCAATGTTTTGGATATTTGTGCAGGTTCAGGTGCATTGGCATTTGAAGCCTTATCACGTGGTGCCTCAAAAGTAGTGATGATTGAACCTGACCGTAGTCAGGCACAGTTTTTAACGCAAAACTTGGAACTCCTTAAAGTACCTAAGTCTCGTGCCCAGTTAAAAGTAGCGACTGCACAGCAAACATTACCCACCTTAAAAGAACAGTTTGATTTGGTCTTTTTAGACCCCCCGTATAGTCTAGAGTTATGGGAACAATTAGCTCTCTTGGCTGACCCAATAATTCGAAATAATGGCTATATTTATGTGGAAGCCGATCGGGATTTGAATCAGTTAAAACTTCCAGCATCGTGGATTCAAATGAAGAACACCAAAGCTGGGTCTGTACGTGCAGGTTTATATCAAAAGAAAGTGGTCGTTTCCCCATAATCTAGATGGTTTTATACCCTTTTGATTGACACCATCACGAAAGAAAGTGGTCTTAGCGCATATTAGTGTGGTTCTGAGCTACGCTATGTATGAAAATCAATATACATATTCAAAATCAAGCTAAGGCTTCATTCACTTTTCACGTCTAGAAGCTATGTAGACCGATCAAAAACCCGTACACTCGCTAAAATTTTTAATATATCGCATATGACTTGGTTGATCTTTATCTTAGGTGCAATGGTGGCCGGTTTTATACAGGGGCTCACGGGCTTTGCATTTGCCTTAATCGCCATGTCATTTTGGGTCTGGATCTTGACACCTCAGCTCGCAGCGCCCTTGGTGGTGTTCGCCTCAGTCTGGAGCCACCTAATTTCCTTAAAGTCAGAATCAGCCTTTCAACTTGATAAAAGCCTTGTTACGCCTTATATACTTGCAGGTCTAATTGGCGTTCCATTGGGAACCTATCTGTTAGACATCATTGAAGCACATACCTTTAAACTGGTTCTAGGAATTTTTTTGATTCTTTGGTGTCCATTGATGCTACTTAACCCCCAAATTCGCTTCATTCAAAACTCTGGAAAATACGCCGATAGTAGTATTGGTTTTCTTGGGGGTGTATTGGGCGGGTTGGGAGGCTTTTGTGGCTCACTGCCTTCAGCTTGGGTCATGTTAAAAAACCTTACTAAAGAGCAACAGCGCTCAATTTTAAGGCATTTTAATTTTGCCATTCAGCTATTCACCCTACTCACCTATCTGCTCCGCGGAAATTTAAACTTGCAACACTTGCCCTATATGGGCATCTTACTTTTGAGTGTGAGTCTACCGGCCATGCTCGGCGCGCAGTTGTTTTATAAAATTTCCGAGCGGCAGTTCAAACATACTGTACTGGGTTTATTGTTTAGCTCAGGTTGTTTTCTATGTATCAGCTACCGCTTTCTGTAGTGCTATAGAACCTGGCTCTGAACTTTGCAATGGCTTGGGTCAGCAATTGTGTATTTTGTGTCAAAATAGGCTCATCTTTAAACAACTTAGCTCTACTAGGCTTTCTCCAACTTCACAAATCTTTATACAATAAGTGCACCTTTAAACCCACCGCTCACCATATATGAAACTGCCTCTTGCACTACTGAGTATTTGCTTTATCAGTGCTTGCTCCATAAGCTCATCCAAAGAAATAAAACAAGCCGAAAAACTTCTCCAATCTTTTGACTGTCAAAATATAGAGCGCGATCAGGCAGACCACAGCAGTATGACCAGTTATCATGAACAAGTACTTGCCAGCAGCAAACAAAAAGCCCAATCCTATGTAGAAAGCTATCAACATGGCGATCAAATTTTTGACCTGCCCCTGCCCGAAGTGATTGAAACACAGCTACAAAGTTATATGGACGCATGCCAGTCACTAGGTGGGGTTTTACCCAATCCCCAGCAAAAACCTTAAATACGATTAGCAATAAAAAAGACAGCTCGAAAGCTGTCTTTTTTAATTTCATATGACTTAAATTTGAAGTTAAGACACAGTTGAGTCGTTGTGATAGCGAGTATCGACACTGAAATCTTGAGGAAACTTAGCAGAAATTTGCGCATAAAATGCCATAATTTCAGCCATATCTTTTTCATAGTCACCAGTAGGATAAATAATTTTACCCACTCCAGTTTTTTTCTTCGCATAATCCATATAGGCCAGCGCAATCGGAACACCAGCACTGACTGCAACATGGTAAAAACCTGTCTTCCACTGTTCCTGCTTGGCACGTGTCCCTTCAGGAGTGACCAACATGACCAACTTAGGGTGCTCTTTAAAAAGATCACTCATGAGTTGCACCATACTTGGACGTGGTTCACCTTCATGCTTTGGACGACGGTCAATACCTATCCCACCCATTGCACGAACAAATGGCCCAAATGGTAGTTTCATATAGCTGTCTTTAATAGTGATACGGACATGCACACCTAAGGCTTTTAATGCCAAACGAGCGTACAACGCATCCCAGTTGCTGGTATGTGGCGCTGCAATCATTACACATTGATCGATATTCAAATCCCAATGATTATCAATCTGCCACCCCATTAAGGCCAAACTTTGTTCTGCAAGCTTTTCGAACACAAAAAAATACCACATTAGTGAAAATCCGCGCCGATTCTAGCAATGCTGCTGATCAAATACACGGCGAGACGCTCAATAAAACAACAATTAATCTATAAACGTATATTTTATTTAATTCCAAATATTTCAAGAAAAAACAGGGTCTTTGAGATTAAAGGCAAAAATACGTGAATAGTATTCTTTATTGACGATACAGAGGCACTCACAGATCTTCACAGATTCATTTCCAGCACTCCTGTAAGGTAGAACTAAACACTGAATAATATCGGGTGCTGTATATGCAAAAGACTGTTTTAGCACTATGCCTATCTTTCACCATGTTAACTGCATGCTCAAAGCCAAATGAAAACAATCCTCCACCAGATCACAATGTCACCGCATCTCTGGACGACAGTGCTAGCGCAACCGTGATGGATACACCAGACACAGCAAATGCCTTAGATTGGGTAGGCACATATCAAGGGGTTTTGCCCTGTCACGATTGTTCTGGGATCGACACTGAACTTGAACTGACCTTAGATCATCATTTTGTGCTGAAACAAAAATTTTTAGGCAAATCGAATAATAATTATGTCAATGAAGTGAAAGGTTCATTTCAATTTTTGAATGGCTCTGATCAACTGATACAGCTCGACTCATCAGGTGATAGCCGTATTTATTATATTGGTGCGCAATTTATGGAAATGCGTGGCGATAAAGGTCAAGTGCTAGATCAACCCGAGTTCAACTTTAAACTCACCAAATCCTTAGAATGAGAGTACACCTAACATCAAGCATGATTTAAATTACGTATTTGTGTGTCAGTGTATGAATTACCCAAACATCAAAAAAGTAGCCGAATTTCCTCGGCTACTTTTAAACACCATTTACTGCTTTTTCGACTGTAAGTTTTCAATCAATTTACTAAAATCAAGCGTTGTGGCTTTTTGCACCGGTGGATAGTCCATCAATGACTTAATATGTTCTGCCAGTAGTGCCTCTAAAGGCTCACCCAACCAGAGTTTCTTTTGCATAATGTCAGAGCGATCTGTTGTGCTATCAAACGATTCAAACGGATCTTGACGAAGGTTAAAAATGATAGGAAATTTTAACTTTTTATAAGTGTCATAATAGTTTTCGCTGGTTTCAAAATGCAACTTCCATTGGTTCATTCGAACGGCACGTAGTGTTGACTCATGGTAATACAGGAAATTATTACGCTTACTTTCTGCTGATTTTCCAGTCCAGTAATCTAGGTTATTAATCCCATCAATATATTGTTTACGGTCATTTTTCATTTCCTCTACAACATTTGGATCACCCGCAATGGTCGCCAAAGTGGTGAAAAGATCCATATTGGCTTGAATACCAGTTTTCACTTGCCCAGCAGGTATATGCCCCGGCCAACGGATCATTGTTGGCACACGAACACCACCCTCATAGGTGGTCATTTTCTCACCACGGAACGGCGTGGTTCCACCATGATTTTTGGCACTGTGCTCAGGTCCATTATCAGAAGTATAAATAATGATGGTGTTATCTAATACACCCATCTTTTTCATATCATCTAATAGCTTACCTACTTGCATGTCATGTTCAATCATGCCGCTACCATACATATCTTCTTCTGAAGTTGCCTTGGCTGCTAGATAACGATGCGACTCTCGTAAGCGTGTATACATGTGCATACGGCTTGGGTTTAACCACACGAAAAATGGTTTATCGGCATTTTTACTGCGCTTCATAAAGTCAGTACTGGCTGCGATGAACTCATCATCCACCGTTTCCATTCGCTTACTGGAAAGTGCTCCAGTATCTTCACATTTTTGCTTACCCATTTTCCCAAAACGTGGATCTGTGGTTTCATCCTCTGTGCTTGTTGCATAACAATGCAGAACACCACGTGTACCAAATTTTTTACGGAATTCAGGGTCTTTTGGATAATCTACTTGTTCAAAAGTATCTTCAGTATTGAGGTGATATAAATTACCGTAGAACTCATCAAAGCCATGTACTGTCGGTAAATGTTCGTTACGGTCACCCAAGTGGTTTTTACCAAACTGACCATTCATATAACCTAAAGGCTTAAGAACCTCAGCAAGCGTTGGTGTTGCAGCTTGAATACCTAAAGGTGAACCAGGACGCCCTACCGTGGTGAGACCTGAACGAATTG
This sequence comes from Acinetobacter sp. Gutcm_16, assembly GCF_028649355.1. Classification (NCBI taxonomy): domain Bacteria; kingdom Pseudomonadati; phylum Pseudomonadota; class Gammaproteobacteria; order Moraxellales; family Moraxellaceae; genus Acinetobacter; species Acinetobacter sp. Gutcm_16. Next base: position 306,679 of record NZ_JAQSUV010000032.1, read on the forward strand.
GATATTGTCCCGTAATAAAGGCTGCACGGCCTGCAGTTGAACTTGGCTGCGCATAATGATCGGTAAACATAATGCCTTCTTTGGCAATTCGATCAATATTTGGGGTGTTATAGCCCATCGTGCCATGACTGTAAGCACTCACGTTTTCCCACCCAACATCATCAGACATAATCACCAAGATATTTGGAGGCTTTGCCATAACAGCCGTTGATAGCAACGCTCCAGCAGCCAACGCGATAGAACGTGAAATAGTTTTTTTACGCATGTGTTTTCCTTAACAGATTATTGAAACTTAAAACCTATCCGCAAACAGCCACATTTAAGCAACTATTTGATTATTCATTATTTACGGGTCAATCCTGCCCGGCATTACAACAATTCTTTTAATGTGGTTGTAAACGTCTCGCGATTTCATGCTTGGATGAAGTTACGGTGTAAAAAAACTTCTTTAAACCCGAGCATAGGTAATGTAAACCTGCTTCTCCATCTGGAGTTTTCAGGAAACGGTCTTTCGGACAGTCACCCCAACACAGTTGCAAATATGGACATTGCTTGCAATATTCAGGGAGAGTGCTGGATTTGGCGTAGGCGAATTTTTTCTGTCGTTCTGAAAAAACTAAATCCCCTTGATGAATCTCGTGAATATTGCCGAGCTTATATTCTGGATAGACAAAGTGATCACAGGAAAATAAATCACCATTGTGCTCCACTGCGAGTGACTTCCCGCAAATTTGGCCAGATACACATTTTTGTGCGCCATATCCAAACATCATCGAAATCACATTCTCAAATTGATCGATAAACACCTGTCCAAAGTCTTGAGCAAACCACTCCTTCCATACGACAGATAAGAAGCTCCCCCAATCATCCGCAGCAATCGACCAGTCGGTTACTACGGAATCAGCAGTTCCGGGTTGTGCTGCTGTACTGCCTAGTTTCGGTAAATCGGCTGGATTCCACTGTCCTGGCGCTGTTTGTTGGAACTGCGCACTTTCCATGCCTGGAATAAACTGAATCATGTAAGGTTTAACCTGATCACGCAGGAAACGGTACACATCGAGCGGTCGTTTGCTGTTATCGCGATTGACCACACACAATGCGTTAAAGCGTATTTGGTATTGATGCAGTAATTGCGCAGCATGCATCACTTTGGCATGGGTAGGTTTACCACCTTTGTTGTAACGGTGGATGTCGTGCAAATCAGCTGGACCATCAATGGATAAGCCAACTAGGTAATCATGTTTCTTTAGAAAGGCACACCAGTGTTCATCAAGTAAAATGCCGTTGGTTTGTAAGTCATTTTCTATACGTTGATTGGGTTTCTTATATTTATGTTGTAGTGCCGTCGCGCGTTTGAAAAAATCTAACCCCATCAAGGTCGGCTCACCGCCCTGCCAACTAAAGACAATTTCATCCCCAGTTTGTGCTTCAATATATTGCTTAATATGAAGCTCTAGCATTGACTCCGTCATGCGCGGAGTTTTCGGTTGATGCAACATATCTTGCTTATGCAAATAGAAGCAATAACTACAGTCCAAGTTACACTGTGCGCCAGAGGGCTTGACCATCACGTGATAGCGATATGTTTGTCCCTGCACTTGCAGGCTTCTTAAAGGAGGAGATTCAGCTTGTATCGGTATCATTCGCATTTTGAGAATTCTCATTTTTTTCAGCGTTTAGGCACAAATTCACAACTGTACAAAACCATGTACACAAGTCATTCTGTGAAAATAGATTCAAGAGTTTCATTCCATTCACTGCATGTAGTCTGCTAAAGACCCAAGCCTTTGGTATTTTGAATGGATTAACCCAAGTGACTGTTGCCGCTACACATACATCAGGAAGGCTGCTATAAGATGACCTTGCGGATATTCTGATAATTCCAATGTTTTATAATTCATTCTCTTCTTGTCCCTAAGCTTAATTTTCATCAGCAAAGCCACTGTGCAAGTGTAAAAATCAACAGCCAATTCCAATTTAGGCATGCTGAAAAATACTGACCCATCTCACACAGTTGCCTTGCTTGGTAGAGCACGTTATCAAACTTTGAAAATAGAAAAACCACTCAAAAGAATGGTAATTGCATTTTTTATGCTCTCTTTTTATTAAAGCTTTCTTCGGATTCAGACCTTGTTCTAAAACTTATTATTCTTTAGTGTGTATTGGCTTTGTTGCACAAACATTCAAAAGCTAAACTTCTTCCAAGTTATCTAAATTTAAGTGGCAACTTGGGTGTGAGGTCGACCTAAATCTGTAAATTTATTTAATACGGCCACACGTGCATGAATCTCATTGACTTGGCTTTGAAAGTTTCTCGCACGGAGTTTATCGCCTAATAATTTGATGCAATGCATCTTGGTTTCTATCAGACTTCTGCGATGATAGCCTGACCAATTTTTCCATATTGTTCTTCCTAAACGTTTAACTGTTCGAAGTAATTCATTTCGCTCTAGCGAGCTGGTCTTTGTATCTTTCCAAGGTTTCGCATTTTTTCTTGGCGGAATCACCGCATGTGCTTGTCGGTCTGCAATTACTTGACGGCATTGCTTGGTGTCATAAGCCCCATCAGTATAGACAGAGTCAATCTGCTCATCTTGTGGAATCTGATCGAGTAAATCACCAAGCACTTGTGAATCACTCACATTATTTGTAGTGAGTTGAATAGCGCGTATTTGAAGGGTTTCAGCATCTATACCAATATGAAGTTTACGCCATTGGCGACGATATTCAGGTTGGTGTTTCTTACGCTTCCATTCACCTTCGCCTAGAAACTTTAAGCCAGTAGAATCGACGAGTAGCTGGAGGCCATTACTGCTTTTTTGATAGTTAATTGCAATATCAATATGCTTTTGTCTTCTGCAGATGGTGGAATAGTCTGGTGCTGTCCAATCTAATCTACAAAGATGAATGAGACTTTGCACAAAGCCAGTGACCATGCGTAAAGAAAGATGAAATAAGGATTTGATCATTAAACAGCATTGGATGGCTGTATCTGAATAAGTTTGATTTCGACCATGTTTACCTTTGGGTTGAGCGTACCATTGAGTCTTGGGATCAAACCAAATTGAGAGATTTCCTCGATTTATTAATGCACTGTTATAAGAAGACCAATTGGTTGTACGATAGATTTTAGGTGTGGGCTTATTCATTTGAGAATTATATTGTGGA
>NZ_JAQSUV010000033.1:0-93861 GCF_028649355.1 Acinetobacter sp. Gutcm_16
CATGGCTAAGGCTAAGTTTGAACGTAATAAGCCACACGTTAACGTGGGCACAATCGGTCACGTTGACCATGGTAAAACAACTTTAACAGCTGCAATTGCAACTGTATGTGCGAAGAAATTCGGTGGCGAAGCGAAAGACTACGCTGCAATTGACTCTGCACCAGAAGAAAAAGCACGTGGTATTACAATTAATACTTCACACGTAGAATACGATTCTCCAACTCGTCACTACGCACACGTAGACTGCCCGGGCCACGCCGATTATGTTAAAAACATGATTACTGGTGCTGCTCAGATGGACGGCGCGATCCTTGTATGTGCAGCGACTGATGGTCCAATGCCACAGACTCGTGAACACATCCTTCTTTCTCGTCAGGTTGGTGTACCTTACATTCTTGTATTCCTTAACAAGTGTGACCTTGTTGATGATGAAGAACTTCTTGAATTAGTAGAAATGGAAGTTCGTGAACTTCTTTCTACTTATGACTTCCCAGGTGATGACACTCCAGTTATCCGTGGTTCAGCTCTTCTTGCACTTAACGGTGACGCTGGTCAGTATGGCGAAGAAGCAGTTGTTGCGCTTGTTGACGCACTTGATACTTACATTCCAGAGCCAGTACGTGCAATCGACCAAGCATTCTTAATGCCAATCGAAGACGTATTCTCTATTTCTGGTCGTGGTACAGTAGTAACTGGCCGTGTAGAAACTGGTATTGTGAAAGTAGGCGAAGAAGTTGAAATCGTTGGTATCAAAGATACAGTTAAAACAACTGTAACTGGCGTAGAAATGTTCCGTAAACTTCTAGACGAAGGTCGTGCGGGCGAGAACTGTGGTGTTCTTCTACGTGGTACTAAACGTGAAGACGTACAACGTGGTCAAGTACTTGCTAAACCAGGTGCAATCAAGCCGCACACTAAATTCGATGCAGAAGTATACGTACTTTCTAAAGAAGAAGGTGGTCGTCACACTCCATTCCTTAACGGTTACCGTCCACAGTTCTACTTCCGTACAACTGACGTAACTGGCGCGATCAAATTGCAAGATGGCGTTGAAATGGTTATGCCTGGTGACAACGTAGAAATGTCAGTAGAATTAATCCACCCAATCGCAATGGACCCAGGTCTACGTTTTGCGATCCGTGAAGGTGGCCGTACAGTTGGTGCTGGTGTAGTTGCTAAAGTAACTGCATAATCATCTGATTGTGTGAAAAAAAGCGCTCCTTTGGGGCGCTTTTTTTATAATTGTATTTAATTCATTTGTTTAACTTGTTGGAGATAAGGGGCTCGAGTTTTCCTTTTTGTTGACGCAATTGTTTCGGCGGAAGTTCAAACCAGCGTTTAGTGGCTCGGCTTAAGGTTGGTTGCTCAGAAAATCCTAAAATATCGGTCAGTTGACTCATTGAGATATCAGTTTGCCAAAGATACTGTGAAGAGAGCTCTTTACGAATATCGTCTTTGATGGCATCAAATGAAGCACCTTCCTGCGCCAATTTTCGCTGTAAGGTACGCGGATGTAATGCGAGCATGCTGGCTACATGTATTTTATTTGCACGTGGTGTGGATAAATGAAGGCGGAGGGCTTTTCGTACGTTTGCGCTGACTTTTTCGGCAGGATTTCGAAAGTAGCGATGAATATAATCTTCTGCAATTTCCCGCAAGGCAGGGTTTGTACTATGCGGTTGGCTGTCTAAAGTGTGTCTACCTAGGTGTAAAGCAGCACGGTTTTGATTGATTAAAATAGGTGCACCAAAGAAACGTTCATATTCCTTGATTGAAACTAAAGGCATATGCGGAAGTGATACAGCCTTCAGTTCATAATTTTCTGCTGCTAGCCATTTGAGAATACGGTGTGTGGTCCCCAAACAATTATCAATGGTCTGTCGTTGTGGTACATAACTATTAATTCGAATTTCAAAGATTACATCTACCGCATCTTCAAAAAGAGAACTTTGCTCTTTTAAAGAGATTGCTACGCCAGGTCCATGCAAAAATAAAAAATTAGAGGAATAGTCAATTATGCCACGCATCGATGAAGCGCTTTGCATAATGAGGCCCAATATTCCTAAGATGTTAATATCTTGATGTTTCGAAATCCGTAGCCCAAGATCAGGACACCTTGCTAGATATGCCGTGTGCTCGTAAAGGTCTATAACGCTTTTTTGGTCGAGCCAACATCGTCCTGTCTGATTTGTTCAAGTGTGATCTCGTGTTGTGCAAGCAGAGGTTTAGGGTCAAAGCTAAGGTCTTGCATAAACTCAAGATAACCCCGAATTCTACTTGCATGAACCATTATTGTCATGTCTTCTAAAGTTAAATATATGTCTCCTCAAGTCAAGTTAAAGTTTAATCAATTGCTAGTATAAATACGGAATAACAAAAACCGCGACACGGAGCCGCAAAAATGCAAATGGAATATGATGTTGTAATCATTGGAGCAGGTTTGTCTGGAATTGGCATGGCTTGCCAACTTGTTCAGCAAAACCCGAATAAAACCTACACAATTTTAGAACGTCGACAAGACTTAGGTGGCACTTGGGATTTATTCCGCTATCCTGGTATTCGTTCTGATTCAGATGTCATTAGCTTCGGTTATAAATATAATCCATGGAAAACAGACACCGTTCTTGCAACAGCGGACAAGATCAAAGCATATTTGCGCGAAACAGCACAAAAGTTTGGTGTTGATCAAAAAATTCGTTATGGCGTTAAAATTGTTTCAGCAAATTTTTCAACTCAAACCAACAAATGGATGGTAGAAACTGTTAATGAGTTGAATGGTGAAATTCAAAAATTTACGTGTAATTTTCTGATTTCTGCAACGGGTTACTATAATCATGATCAGGGTTATACGCCAAAGTTTGAGGGTCTAGAAAACTTTAAAGGTCAATTTGTGCATCCACAAAAATGGCCTGAAGACTTAGATCATCGTAATAAGCGTGTGGTGGTGATTGGCAGCGGTGCAACAGCAGTGACCTTAATTCCAGCGATGGCTAATGAAACTGCACATATCACCATGCTACAACGCTCACCAAGCTACGTAATTAACGTACCAAATACTGATAAGTTATTTGATGCTGCGCGCAAAGTGTTCTCTGAAGAATTGGTTTATAAATTTTTCCGTAAACGTAATATTTTCATGCAACGCGGTATTTATAAGATTTCACGTCGCTTCCCGAAACAAATGCGTTCATTCCTACTTTCTAATGCACAGAAAGAATTAGGTGAACAATACGATATGACGCATTTTACCCCGAAATATATGCCATGGGACGAGCGTTTATGTGCAATTCCTGACAATGATTTATTTGAAGTGATTCGTGAGGGTAAAGCTTCAATCGTAACCGATCAGATTGAACGTATTACAGAAACTGGAATTTTACTCAAATCAGGGCAAACGCTAGACGCAGATATTATTGTGTCAGCAACAGGTCTAGAATTGCAGATGTTGGGCGGAGTTAATCTTTCCGTTGATCAAGAACAAATTCGTCCAAGTGATAAATTAAGCTATCGTGGTGTCTTGCTTGAAGATGTACCTAACTTTGCTTATTTATTCGGTTACACCAATGCACCTTGGACCTTAAAAATTGATTTAGCCAATGATTATATTTGCCGATTAATTAATGAGTTGGATATTCGTCAAATGACTGCAGTGAAGCCTGTAGCCCCTGCTGGCGAAAATACAGGCGAAAGTATTATTTCAAGTTTACAAGCAGGCTATGTACAGCGTGGCTGTCACGAATTGCCTCGCCAAGGGAAGTCTAAGGATTGGTTTGTTAGCCATAACTACGAAGTGGACTCTGAAATGTTTGCCCAATCTTTAGAAAGTCCAGGTCTGGTCTGGTCTACCGAAGCCAAGCAAATAAAGGCGAAAGGTAAAATCAAAGCCGCATAGGAATTGCGCAATATTTTGCTCATATGGCATCCGCCATATGAGTGCAAATACAAGACATAATGGAATAAGTATAATGAACACGTCACAACTCAACTTTATTAGCCAAGGTACGCGTTGCGCTGGCACCTTGCAGTTACCCTCTCAAAATCGTAAAGCTCCAGTCATTATTATGGCGCAAGGCTTTGGGATGATTAAGGATGCAGGCTTACCCAAATTTGCAGAACGCTTCGTAGCACAAGGCTACGCTGTGTTTTCTTTTGATTATCGTGGCTTTGGTGAAAGCGGTGGACAACCACGTCATTGGGTCAGTCCTAAACGCCATTTAGAAGACTGGAAAGCTGCGCTCGATTTCGTAAGAACACTCGATTCAGTCGATACGCAACAAATTATCCTATGGGGCTATTCATTTTCTGGTGGACATGCCATTCAAACTGCGGCGCGTGATGGAAAAATCAAAGCCATTGTTTTACAAGCACCTCACGTCGATGGTAAGTCGAGCCTAAAAGGGGTTCCACTGACTAAATTGGCAAAATTGAGTGCTGCTGGCTTTATGGACTTGTTGGGAGGCTGGGTCAACAAACCTGTTTATCGTCCAATTATTGGTCGTGGGCATGAAGTTGCTGCAATGACCACACCTGATGCTTGGGATGGGTATTTATCTCAATTACCTGAAAATGCTAAATGGGAAAATAAAACTCGTGCACGTATCTTTTTAGAAATAGCCAACTATAACCCTGTACGTTTTGCACATCAGTTATCTATGCCAGTGGTGGTCATTTCAGGTCAACGCGATACCATTATTCCCGAACAATGCATACGTGCTGCAGCACAGAAAATGCCAAATGCTGAATACTATATGCTGAACAGCAATCACTTTGAGTTATGTGATGGGGAGCTATTTGAGCAAAATATTACTTTGCAAATTAACTTCCTCAAGAAGCATTGTCCAGCACATGCTGAGCTTACTGTCGCGGCATAATTAAAAAGAGGCTTTTAGCCTCTTTTTTTATATTCACATGATTTTATATTTTAATTGTCTAACAATCTGCCTTCAAAACTGTCCTAAACTGATATTTTGCTGACCCTAACTGCACTTATGGGTGAAGTCCAATCGCGTAAGATAAAAAGACGAAAACAACTATAAGTAGTGGATGTCTTTAGGATATTCATAGGAGCAGAAAGATGAATGCGAAGGTAAAAATCACTAACCGTGCGGGTGCGAGTTTTCCTGTACGTCGGATGAACTTTGAGTTTGAAAGCGTACCTGAATATTGGATGAATGGTTCAGCTGGACTGACCCATTTTATGACCGCGCTGTCGGCACTCTTTCCAGCAGGTGAAATGTTTTTTATCGATAGTGTTCGTGCGGTTAGACAGCATCCCTCTATCAAAGACAATGCTGAATTACAAAAAGAAATTTCAGCCTTTATTGGTCAAGAAGCGATGCATACGCAAGAACATGAAGGTTTTAATGCGTCTGCGCAAAAGTATGGGCACGATGTTGCAACACTTGACCGCTATACGGATCGTGCAATTCAAACCACGCGTAGAGTGTTTGCTTTTCTAGGCAAGCCTGTGGGTATTACTCAAGAGATGGTGGATTTAACAGCAACCACCGCGCTGGAGCATTTCACTGCAACCATTGCCTCTCAGTTGTTGGTCAATAACCACATTCAAGAACTGATGAGTGATGAAACCATGAAAACCATGTGGTTATGGCATGCCATTGAAGAAAATGAGCACAAAGCTGTGGCTTATGATGTGTTTGAAGGTGTTTTTGGTAAGGGAGTCAAATCCTATTTACTGCGAACAGGATCGCTGGTTGCAGCCATGGCCATTTTATTCTGCGTGCAGTCGTATTTTGTGTTTCGTTTATTACAGCAAGATAAACAACTGAACAGGGCGGCGTTGAAGGATATTTATACCTATGCATATAGTCCATCGAAAGGAATTATTACAGGGATGGCACGCGAAATGATCATGTACTTTAAACCGGGTTTTCATCCTAATCATCACGACACCGACGCGTTACTTGAGAAATGGAAGCTAAAATTAGGGTTTTAAGCAGTTTTGGCTCTTTGAGCGATGTAAATCGCTCTTTTTTTCGTTCGGTTTTTAGCACAAATTTTTTATACTGTGACCTCCACATTTTAGAAAGATAAACGAAGATGATTCGTTTAATGCAAGCTGCGGATTTAAACCAAGTTGCGCAGATTGAAAATTTAGTTCAAACCCACCCTTGGAGCCTACAACAGTTCCAAGAGTCGATACAGTCTTATCATAGTACCGTGATTGAACAGGCGGGGCAGGTCGTAGGCTTTTGTATCCTCCAGCCTGTTCTTGATGAAGCTAATTTATTGTTGATGGCCATTCATCCAAGCCAGCAAGGCAAAGGGCTGGGGTATCAGCTATTAGATGCGTCACTGGCACAACTCAAAAACAACCCGATACAAGTGTTCTTAGAAGTTCGTGAGAGCAATCAAGCAGCGATTGCCTTGTATGAAAAGTCCGGTTTTCATCAAATTGATTTGCGTAAAAATTATTATCCTAAACCAGATGGTGGCCGTGAGCATGCCATTATCATGGTGAAATCGTGTAGTGATGACTTTTCCGAGTTGTTTAAATGATAGAACAGTTAAGCTTCTTATGGCGCCATTATTTAATAATGGCGTTATTCCACCCCGAAGGTAGGGTGGTCATTAAGGAGTTTCCCAGTTGCTGCACTTCCTCGCTGCTCAGACTATGATTGAGTCTGCGCCACTGACCATCAATCAACAATTCTAGCGGTAAATACTGCGATTTGTAGTTCATTTTTTCTGAGTGCGGCACCCAATAGCCCAAATACACAAACTGTAAAGCGCGTGCTTTGGCGAGCTCGATTTGTTTTAAAATGGCGAAAGTCCCTAGTGAGCGTTTGTTTTCATCGGGATCAAAAAACGTATAAACCGCAGATAAACCATCATCTAAAGGATCGCAGGTTGAAACACAGATGAGCTGGTCTTCTTTCCACAGCTCTAAGAAAAAGCTCTCGGTACAGCTATGCACGAGGAATTTATCAAACTGATCGCGGCTAGGCGGGAACATGTCTCCATCGGCATGGCGTTTAAAAATATAACGCTCATATAAGTCATAATGTTTTTTGGTGGCATCCGCAGTGCGGGTAATTTTTAAAGTGAGATCTTGATTGCGTTTCCATGCTTTTTTTTGACTGCTGTTCATTTTAAATTCGCGCACTGGTACGCGGCTAGATAGGCACTGTCGACACAGATGACACTCTGGGCGGTAGACAAAATCACCACTCCGGCGAAAACCCACCCGAGAAAGTTCAGACAGCGTGATTACATCAATACGATGTGCTGGATCGAGAAATACCATCCGAGCTGATTTTTTTTCTAGATAGCTACAGTCATGCGGTGGCGTGATGTAATACTGTAAATCATTCAGTAGGGACTTCGGGTGATACGAATTCATGATAAATCCCTCTATTATTCTTTATTCAGTCAGTCGCGCATTTTGCGCTATTGTTTTACTTGAAAATACACCCTCCTGATACATTTTCCAATCGATAGCGGGTTGATTTACAACATCTTGTAACGATTTTAAGTAGGTTTGCCGAGAAAGTGTACAAGCACCGAGGCTTAAAAGATGATCATTGACCAATTGGCAGTCGATCCAAGGCAGCTTATTTTCACGGCCAATCAACATCAGCGTATAAAAGGCCATTTTTGAGACATCCGTTTCGGTACTGAACATGGACTCCCCAAAACAGCCGTGTCCAATGCTGATGCCGTATAGTCCACCAACCAAGCGTGTTTGATCCCAAACTTCAACGCTATAGCCATAACCCGCATCAAACATTGCACAGTAGCCATCTATAATGTCTTCGCTGATCCACGTGTCATCAGCGTAGCTACGTGGTAGTGAGCAGGCACGGATCACCCGTTCAAAAGCTTGATTGATGGTGATGCGATAATCCTGCTTTTTCATGCTACGAATGAGGGTTTTGCTGGGCTGATAATCCTGCGGACGTATGATGCAACGTGGCTCGGGGCACCACCAGCAAATGGGCTCGCCTGTTGAGAACCATGGAAATAAACCATGGGTGTAGGCTTCAAACAGGGTAGAAGGGGAGAGGTCTGCACCGATACAAATTAAGCCTTCACCCTCGGGGTCAACTTCAAGCGGATCGGGAAAGATATACTCAGAAGGCGGTAACTGCTGCATAGTGGTGTGTATACATGATAAAAAATGACTTTAAGATCATACATAAAAAAACCGCCTATGGAAGGCGGTCTTTTTCAAGGCTTAGATTATTCGCCTAAAGCATCCAAATACTTTTCCGCATCTAGCGCAGCCATACAGCCAGAACCCGCTGAAGTGATCGCTTGACGATAAACACTATCAGCAATGTCACCTGCTGCGAATACACCTGCAACAGAAGCAGCTGTGGCATTACCAGATGTACCGCTTTGAACTTGAATATAGCCATCACGTAAGTTCAATTGACCATCAAACATCGCGCTGTTTGGCTTGTGGCCAATGGCAACAAACAAACCTTGGACATCAATATCTTGTGTAGATTCGTCTTGAGTCGATTTTAAGCGAACTGCGGTTACACCCGTGTTGTCACCTAAAACCTCATCCACTTGGTGATTCCAAATGATGCTGATTTTGCCTTCTTTTTCCTTTTCAAATAAATGATCTTGAAGGATCTTTTCAGAACGCAATGAGTCACGACGGTGAACCAAAGTCACATGCGATGCAATGTTAGACAAATATAGTGCTTCTTCAACGGCAGTATTACCACCACCCACAACCATCACTTTTTGGTTTTTGTAGAAGAAACCATCACAGGTTGCACATGCGCTCACGCCTTGGCCCATAAAAGCAGCTTCAGATTCAAGACCTAAGTACTGAGCGGTTGCACCTGTGGCAATAATCAGTGCATCACAAGTGAACTCATCCATGTCACCTTTGAGTACAAATGGACGTACAGAAAGGTCGACTTCATTGATATGATCGTAGATGATTTCAGTACCAAAACGTTCCGCGTGCGCTTGCATACGTTCCATCAGTGCAGGACCTGTTAAGCCTTCAGGGTCACCCGGCCAGTTATCGACTTCAGTCGTTGTTGTTAGCTGACCACCGAGTTGGATACCCGCAATCAATGTAGGCTTTAAGTTGGCACGCGCAGCATATACCGCAGCGCTGTAACCCGCAGGGCCTGAACCGAGAATAATCAAACGTGAGTGACGAGCGCTCATACGTAGAATCCTTTTTTTATTTAGAAATTTGTGGAATTATACGTGAAACTCTATAACAGTTGTGTGAGTTCAATGTCGATATTATTGATCAATCAAATCGATTTGAGCTATATAGAAGAAATATGCGGTGTAGAGCGGGAAAAAGTGGAAAAATCATCTGCTCGTTATACATAAAGCATTTAAGAATAGTGCATCTTTTTATAAAGAAGAGGTGCATAATATGACGTTTATTGTGAAACTTTTGCTTTAGGTTTCGAACAAAAACATTAATGAAGAATTTGTTACAGGACAGTATATGACTGAGGTGTCGGGTGCTTATGCACAGCGCTTATTAATGACATTATTTTTAGTCTCGTTTGGCATTTATTTGTTCCTTGCTACCGTGACCTATACCCCATTTGATCCGGGCTGGATGCATATATCAAGTGATACTTTGCAAGTCTCGAATGCCAGTGGCGTTGCAGGGGCGTGGATTGCTGACTTACTGTTTGGTTTTTTAGGCTGGGCAAGTCTACTTATTCCTGTGTTTTTGTTCATTGAAGCCATTCAAGTCTGGTGGCCGCATAGTTTTTTAAACCGTCCATTTCGTTATGCTGCACAATTCTTTATTTTGCTTGCAACCGCCAGCTTACTGTTCTTGTTTTGGAAAGTTCCAGCGGACACTTTAGACAATGCCTCTGGCGGCATTATTGGTTATGAACTGGGACAAAGTTTGTCGCAGATTTTAACCATTTACGGTGCAACCTTATTTTTGGTCGTGTTTACCGTGGTCTTATTGACCTTGGCTTTCGGTATCAAATGGAACCGTACTTTCGCGACGCTCAAAGCAACTCCTGCGTATTTACAAGATTTATTTTACCGTAACGTACCTGAAAGCGAGTCTGCCTTTGATCGTACGACGCCAAGCGTCAAAAAAGAAGTGATTGCAACGGCACCGAAAAAGGGTATTGAAGCAACGGAATTGGTCGAGGCGCCAGTAGCCGTGCAAGAGGCATCAGTTAAAGCACCTCAGCGTGACTATTCAGCAGAGCATTTGTTTAATGACATGGTGGCCAAAGAGCAACGTGTTCAAGAACAACAGGTGGACGTAGATGATGAAGCAGAACTTGAGCGGACTATAGAAAAAGCGCACCAATTAGAACAAGACAGTCAGCGCGTGGTGGCGACAGGGGAAGTGTGGCGTGCATTAAACTCAGGTGAAGATCAACGTCATAAAAATGATATTGATGCTTTACTTCGTGCTGCCGAAGAAGATCGCCCATTTAGCCCAGAACAACATTTTCAAGCAGTGGTGCAAGATCATACAGCGCCAATTGCTGATCCTCATTATTTCCAAGACGATGCCTCTGCACAGAAGAAAAATGTCGATTGGGATGATGATGAAATCTTTGACGAGCTGCTTGCTGCCGTACCCAATGGCAAAACAGCAACGGATGTTCACAGCCCATTCAATACGCCTGAACCGGTGTCTCATTTACATGTGGTTGAAGATCCAATTGCGGTAGCCGAGGTTGCAACCTTAAGTGCTGCTGCAAGTCCCGTTGCATTACAACCAGCGCCGAGTGAAATTGCAAAAGCACAGCTTGATGAGTTGGATGATTTAGACGAATTCCTTGCTGAAGATTGGTCGGAGCAGAAAGTTGCTGCTTCAGATGTACGGACTAGCAGTAGTTATGCGCAGTCATCTGCTTTTGTACAAGCACCTATTCAGCATCATAATACCGTAAGCACAAGTGCTACAGCGGCTGTAGCCAAAGAAGTTTTGTCTAAAGAAGCGTTTATTGAAGCATGGCAGGACACTGCTGGAAAACCGCAAGACGAAGAAGAATTTGACTTTGATGCGCCATTGACTGATGCATCAGGCCGTCCAATGTCTTTGTCCATGCAAGTAGCAGAGCGTCGTCGTGATTTATCACCGCTGCCAGGACTGGATTTACTGGATGAAGTTGACCTGAATAAAAAAGTCAATTTCACAGCTGAACAGTTGGCACGTTTATCTGAATTGCTTGAAATTAAATTACAAGAGTTCAATGTCAAAGCCAAAGTGGTCGAAGCGCAGCCCGGGCCAGTAGTAACTCGTTTTGAGTTGGATTTAGCACCGGGCGTGAAAGCCTCTAAAGTGACCAATATTTCCCGTGACCTTGCGCGTTCAATGTCCATGGCATCTGTACGTGTGGTTGAAGTTATTCCGGGTAAACCGTATATCGGGATTGAAGTGCCGAATAGCACACGTGAAATGGTGCGTTTAATCGAGTTGTTGACCATTCCTGCTTTTACCGATCCGAATAGCATTCTTTCGATGGCAATGGGCAAAGATATTTCAGGTAATCCTGTCATTGCTGACTTAGGTAAAGCCCCGCATATGCTGGTTGCAGGCACCACAGGTTCAGGTAAGTCAGTGGCAGTAAACTCGATGATTTTATCGATGTTGTTGAAATATACGCCGAATGAGCTGCGTTTAATTTTGATTGACCCGAAACAGTTAGAACTTGCTAACTATAACGATATTCCACATTTGCTTACCCCTGTGGTCACGGACATGAAGGATGCAGTCAGTGCCTTGAACTGGTGTGTGAATGAAATGGAACGCCGTTATAAGCTGATGTCTTTCCTAAAAATTCGTAAGCTTGCGGACTATAACCGCAAAGTGGAAGAAGCGATTGCCAATGGTGAAGAGCTGATTGATCCGACTTGGAAAGCCAGTGATTCTGTTGCTGGTGAGCGCGCACCACGTTTGACTCCATTACCATCGATTGTGATTGTGGCGGATGAATTTGCCGATATGATTATGCAGGTCGGTAAGAAAGCTGAAGAAATGATTACTCGTTTGGCGCAAAAGTCACGTGCCGCAGGCATTCACTTATTACTTGCGACGCAGCGTCCATCGGTCGATGTGATTACTGGTCTGATTAAAGCCAATATCCCAACACGTGTGGCTTTACGCGTGAACTCAAAAATTGACTCACGCACGATTTTGGATGCCGGTGGGGCGGAAGACTTACTGGGTCATGGTGATATGTTGTTCTTAGGCCCGGGTAAAATTGAACCTGAACGTGTACATGGTGCCTTTATTGCCGATGATGAAGTCAACCGCATCTGTGATGCTTGGCGTGAACGTGGCTCGCCAAATTATGTTGATGAAATCCTAACGCCATTTGATGAAGAGCCAAGTTCGCGTGGCTTTGAAGATGGTGATGGCGATCCAAACCGTGATGCACTTTATGACCAGTGCGTATCCTTTGTATTGGAAACACGCAAGGTTTCGGTGTCCTCGTTACAACGTAAGTTTAGTTTGGGCTATAACCGTGCCGCGCGAATTGTGGATCAAATGGAAGAAAATGGGATTGTGAGTGCGCAAGGTGCGAACGGTAAGCGAGAAATTTTAGTTTAAAAAGAAAGCCTGCGGATTGCAGGCTTTTTCTTAATCATTCAGTTTAGGCATCCAGTCATGCAAATTATTGATGCATTAATTCCATTGGTAGTACTCATTGCCATGGGGTATGTATTAAAGCGGTATCGCTTTTTAACGGTGGAATTTTGGCAAGGCGCCGAAAGACTGAATTATTGGATTTTATTTCCTGTTTTGCTGTTCAGTAGTCTAGCCACCGTTCATTTTAATGTCGGGCAAGTCCTGCCAGCGCTTGCTGTGGTCTTTACTGTGACTTTGCTGATGAGTGTGGTCCTGTGGGTATTAAAAGCAGTATATGGTACGCCTGTGGCGCAATTTGGCGTCTATTTACAGAGTCACATTCGCTTTAATACTTATATTGGTTTGACCAGTATGGCTTTGATTTTTGGCGCTGCGGGGATGCAAGTCTTTGCCATGATTATTGCCTTTGTCATTCCTTTGGTGAATGTACTCTCCGTACTTGGTTTTTCTCAAGGGCAGGGACTATCTTATAAAAATATTGCGTGGTCGGTTGCGAAAAATCCGCTGATTCTGGCTTGTCTGGTTGGGCTCATTTTTAATTTTTCAGGTATGCATTTGCCCGAGAGCATCAGCCAATCTTTAAAGCTGGTAGCAGGGATGAGTCTCCCACTTGGGCTATTGTGTGTGGGCGCAGCACTACAGTTTAATGCGTTAAAATATGCTGGCCGAGCGCTAATTTTAAACACTTTTGGACGTTTAATCTTGGTGCCTATTTTGGCTTATGTAGGATGTCTTTTATTTGGTTTAGCAACATTTGAAACCATGATTGTGGTGGTTTTCTTCTCACTGCCGACGGCATCGGCTGCCTATGTCCTGACCAAATATTTTCAAGGGGATAGCCAACTCATGGCAGCAATCATTAGTTTGCAAACTTTGTGTTTCGGTTTGACTTTTCCACTATGGATGTGGTTTTTACAGTCATAAAAAATGCCAGTTTCCTAGGAATGAACTGGCATTTGTAGATCATGCGCATTAAGCAGATCTAGGCTTAGGCGAATTTAGCCAAAACGTCTAAGAAGGGAGCTGCTTGACGTGGATATGCGGCAATCACGTCATGTATGCGCTGACCTTCTGGATTGGTGGCATTAATGTCGCGACCATCCGTTTTAAATTGGGTGAGCAGACGCTCATAATCACTTGGGCGCATGTGTTTAAAGGCATGGTACAACACATGAAAATCGCCATTCACACCTTCAGGAGGAAGCTGAGTTAAGTAGGCAAATACACGCTCATCTGACCATTCTTCATTGAACGTTGCTGGCTGAGATAATGCCATAGCAATCTCCTTGCTGGTTTAATCATTAAAAAAGGCAAAATATGGGAGACAAAGAAAATACTTTCTTGTGTCTGCGCATATTCTGCCTTGATTCAATTTACTTGACTAATCAAAAATCAGATTAACGTTCTTCAGGCAAATTGATATTCATTTCAAGCATTTCAATATTCGCTTCAGAACGTACAGCCATTTGAATGTGCTGTTCATCTACACCGCGAACATAGCGATTCACCACTTGCATGATTTCTTTCTTCATTTGGTCGATTTTGTCTTGGCTAAGACGTTTACCTAAACCACTTTCAGACGCTACGATGACCTTCAAACGATCTTTTGCTGTTTGAGCACTAGACGGTTTTTCATCATTACTAAAAAGCTTACTCCAAAATCCTGCCATGTCTACGCTCCAAATAGTCTTGCTAACCAGCCTTTAGGCTTCACCGTAATATGACGGTAAGGACGTTCTTCACCTAAGAAACGTGCCACAAGGTCATCATAGGCCTGGCCTGCTGATTCTTCAGTAAAGAGAATCACTGGTTTACCTTCGTTCGATGCTTGTAAAACGCTCTTACATTCAGGAATCACTCCCAAAGTTGGCACACGTAAAATATCTTTAGAAATGTCGTCAATGGTTAACATTTCTTGTTTATCCGCACGTTCAGGGTTGAAGCGTGTGATACACAAGTGTTTACGAATACGACCTTCATTCATTTCAACTTTTTTGGTTTTGCTGTCGAGCATCCCAATAATACGGTCAGAGTCACGTACAGATGAAATTTCAGGGTTGGTTACAATAATCGCTTCATCGGCATGGTACATTGCTAAAATTGCACCGCGTTCGATCCCTGCGGGTGAGTCACAAATAATGTAGTCAAACTCTTGTGACAACTCATCCATGACACGTGCTACGCCTTCATCAGTTAAGGCATCTTTATCACGGGTTTGCGACGCAGGTAAAATATATAAATTCTCGATATCTTTATCGCGGATAAGCGCTTGTTGTAATCGAGCTTCGTTATTTAATACATTGACAAAATCATACACAACGCGGCGTTCACAACCCATGATCAAATCAAGGTTACGTAAACCTACGTCAAAATCGATCACAACAGTTTTGTGACCACGTAGGGCTAAACCTGTTGCAAAAGATGCGCTTGTCGTAGTTTTGCCTACGCCACCTTTGCCTGATGTTACGACAACAATTTTCGCCACCGAATCCACTCCTGTTATGGTTTAAATCCCCTTATTTATCATTTGGGGCTTTTGGTGTTTATTTATACATTAAAATTCAAGCGCTTCAAATACAAGCTCTTGTTGATCATTTAAGTAAATATGTGTTGGGCGTTTTAAATGCTGCGCTGGAATATCATCTGCAACACAATAGGTCCCTGCAATTGAAACCAATTCAGCTTCTAAAGCATGACAGAAGATGCGTGCAGCGCTGTTTCCGCCCGCGCCGGCAATGACTCTACCACGAGCACTACCATAAATATGTATATTTCCTGAAGCAATCACTTCCGAGCCACTGTTAATGCCTGCGGTAATAATGATATCGCCTTGATTTTGAACCAAGCACTGACCAGTACGTAAAATTTCGTCATGGTATGAAGTTGCATGGCGAATGACAGGTGCTGCCGCAACTGGTGCATTGGTAGAAGTTGTCGCAGCAGGGGCAGGGGCTTCAACCACTTGCTCTTTGGTTGCTTTGACTTCTTGAAGTTGCGAGCTAATGCCATGTCCTTGTGCTGGAATCACAGGGAACTGAATGGCACGGGCTTGTTCAGCCAAAATTCCTTCTTGTACTGCCATCGGCTGTACATCCAGATCCAGCAATAATTGAATCAAGGAAATTAACTCTTGCTCCACGCTACTTTCCAGAACAACTAACGCCCCAGCAGTCGATGCATTTTGTAATGTTTTACTTAATTGCTGTCGGATTGCATCATGATCATTGGTGTCAAGGGTAATGCGAATCGCATTGACCATTCTGCCAGTTATCCGGATATCAGCCATAATTTTTCCTTAAGACTTCTCAGATTTATTTTTTACTAAAGAAGTGATGTTGTAAATAGAGCAAATCCTAGAACAAAATGAAGGATTGCACTAGCTGCGTTTGTAATATTTTTACCTTAATGCTTATTCTTTGGCTTGATCATCTTTTTCAAGCTCTTCTAACCACTGTTTCACCTTAACTTGCTTGCGAATGGCATCCAAACTTTCATAAACAACAGACTCAACCAACTGTTCCAAAGACTGATTATTGATTTTTAAATCACTGACTTTTTCAGCTATCAAGCGATAAGTGGCATTGGGCTGTGCTGCATTTCCCACCA
The DNA here is from genome assembly GCF_028649355.1 of Acinetobacter sp. Gutcm_16. NCBI lineage: Bacteria > Pseudomonadati > Pseudomonadota > Gammaproteobacteria > Moraxellales > Moraxellaceae > Acinetobacter > Acinetobacter sp. Gutcm_16. Next base: position 16,193 of record NZ_JAQSUV010000033.1, read on the forward strand.
CCATCGGTTCCAGTAAACCTTGTGTGATGTTTTCACCAAGTCGTTGTCCGATACTTTGAATTTGTTGCTCAATTCTTCCACCCACAATTGGGATTAAACGCAGTAATTGGGTCAGTTCAGGGGTATCTTCAATCGCACGATTGACAATCAGACCGACATTTTGGGCAATGAAATACTGTCGCTGTTTCAGTTCGGTGGCGAGAGATTCTTGTAAAATTTCAGCCAATGCCTGTGCAAATAAAGCTCGATGATGATCGACGAGGTCATGGATAATTTTTTTATGGGTAGAGCTGGTATTTAATTCGTGCTTCACCCCATCCAATACAGTAATCACGACGCGGTCAGAGAGTTCTTCCATCACCACACGGTAGTAAAATTTGGCCTTGGTTTGTACCGACTCCGGAATTACGTTATAGCCTAATTCATGCAGGCGAAAAGCAATCACCCCTGCACGAAATAATCTTAAAAAACGTAAATGAGGAATAATCGCTAAAATTTCGTACCAATGAATAAAGGGAAAGAAAAACCAGCGACGATGGTGTCGATACACGATGGCAATGCCCCAACGCACCAATAATTCAGTAATCAAGAACAGAATAAACCAAGCTTCTGTGGTGATAACCCACGGATGCAAATGCTCACGATAGAAGCTTAAGACACTTTCTAGGTGAATGGCATGGAAAAACCATCCACCGATATTGCTCATGATAAAAAAATTAGCACATAAACAAAACAAGTTAAAAATGATGAGAAACACCATAAAAATGTCATAGATCAAAAACAGTTTGAAATACAAACTTTGTGGATCAACCTGATGATATTTAGACTTTTTGACTTGGTTATTCTGCATCATGCATAGACCCTTACTCGGTTAAATTGGACGTTGAGTATTTGGCTTTCATTTTTTCAATCAACTGGTCTTTTTCAGTCCAAAGTTGATCGACCCACTGTTGGAATTGTTCACGAAAGTCTGCATCGTCTTCATAGTTTCCAGCGAGTACCCATGCAGGAATATCAATTTTACGCAAATTGACCGCAATCCGTGGGACTTCCCCGAGCCAAAATTCGCTATAGCCAGGCGCGCCGTCGGGATAAACAATGGTCATATCTACCAAGGCATCAATGTCATTACCTAAAATACTTAAGGCCAAGGCCAAGCCACCCGCTTTCGGTTTAAGTAAATTTTGGTAAGGCGACTGCTGCTGTGCATGTTTTTCTTGCGTAAAACGCGTGCCTTCCAAATAGTTTAACAGGGTAAAGGGTTGGCTAAGCAGTTGTTCACAAGACTTGCGTGCCTCTTCCATATCGCGTGTTTTCAACGCAGGATTTTTCGCAATTTGTTCTTTACTATGCCGCTTCATCATCGGGAAGCCTAGAATTTTAAAAGCTTGGCCGACAAATGGAATAAAAATAAGTTCCCACTTGGTAAAAAAACGGGTGAGGGGCATACGGGTTAAACCAAAATATTGGTTAACCGTGGTGTCGACCCAACTTTGATGGTTGCAAGTCATGAGGTAACGGCCCTGCATACTTAGCTCAAAATCATCGTCGACAGAAATGTCCCATTTTGTGTTGGGTAAGACATGATCGATTAAATAATTGTTCACAGCGAGCCAACTGTTGGTGATTTGAATATTGGTCTCATCCACCTTTTTAGATTTTTTAAACAGTTTGGTCAGGCCAAGCGCAAGCACTGGCGGGCCATGAAAAAAAGTACTGCCTGTAATGACTGAACCAACAGTTAAACCACGTGTGATTTTTTTTAATAAAGGTTGTTTTTGGTTTGGTGATGACATAAAAATAAACCCTAAAATATAATGCGTTTCGCAACTCGTTCTATTTCTAAAGGTCAATATAGTACGGGATGATCAAATAGAAAAGCACCAAACATTAACTGTGTAGAAATTGTGACGAAGAAAGTCTTGAAAAGGAAATTTTTTATTACATATTGTAAATAAGGGCTTTATTATTAACAAAAAATCAATGGTCTAGATCATCGTTTTACGACAATATTCGCTTTATAAACAAAACACACAAAGAAGGAGGCATGCGATGCGTGCACTAGCAATTTCCGCAGTCGTTGGGGCAATGGTTCTTACAGGTTGTCAAAGCACTGGTAATAACATTGGTGGTGTAGAATACGATAAAGCTGCATTAGGAACCTTAATTGGTGCTGCTGCTGGTTATGGTATTTCTAAAGGAAACGCAAACACGAGCCGTCAAAACAACCGTGCTGCAGCGATTGGCGCAGTTGTCGGTGGTGCAACGGGTGTTTACCTTGACAACAAAGAGAAGAAACTTCGCCAACAAATGGCGGGTACTGGTGTAGAAGTTAACCGTAATCCAGATGGCTCTGTAGGTTTGGTTATGCCGGGTAACATTACCTTTGATACCAATAAATCAAACATCAAGCCGAACTTTTATTCAACTTTAAACAAAGTTGCACAAACCTTAACTGAAGATAACAAGAGCGGTATTCTTGTAACAGGTTATACAGACAGCACAGGTAATGATTCAATCAACATTCCTCTGTCTCAAGCGCGTGCGCAATCTGTAGCAAGCTACTTGGCATCTCAAGGTGTTTCTACAACACGTATTAATGCACAAGGTCAAGGTTCAGCAAACCCAATCGCGTCTAACGCGACTGCTGAAGGCCGTGAGCAAAACCGTCGTGTAGAAATCAGCATCTACGCAATTCAATAATTTTTATTGAAGACTGAAAAACCACCTTCGGGTGGTTTTTTTTATGACTGTTAAAATATGAATTTGCATTATGCATCTGTAGCGGAGATGACTATAATCGAGCTCGGAATGAAATAGAGGAAAGACTATGTCACTGGCAAGTCAGTTAAATGACAAGCAACTTGAAGCCATGAAATATACTCAAGGACCCTTGTTAGTACTTGCAGGGGCTGGTTCAGGTAAAACTTCGGTGATTACCCGTAAGATTGCCTACTTGGTGAAACACTGCGGCATTCCTGCTTATCGTATTACCGCGATGACGTTTACCAACAAAGCAGCACGTGAAATGAAAGAACGTGTTACCAAGTTGCTGTCACGTGAAGAGGCAAAGGGGCTTTCAGTCTCGACCTTCCACACCTTTGGCCTAAACATGCTGCGTTTAGAACTGAAACACACACCATTAAAAAATAATTTTTCTATTTTAGATGCGGACGACTGTAAGCGTATTTTGATGGACTTGATGCACCGTGACAATTTATCCGGTGCGGAAAGTAAAGAACTGATTGCCAAAGCCATGAAGATGATTTCAGATTGGAAAAACGATCTGATTCCACCTGAGCAAGCACACACCACCTGTGAAACCGCAGAAGATGTTCAGTTTGCGCACTTGTATCAACTGTATGAGCGTAATTTACGTGCCTATAATGCGGTCGATTTTGATGACCTGATCGTGATGCCGACGCGTCTTTTACAAGAAAATGCAGAAGTACGTGAGCGCTGGCAAAATCGCATTCGCTATTTATTGGTCGATGAGTATCAAGACACCAACACCGCACAGTATATTTTGGTGAAATTGCTGGTCGGGGTGATGGGACAGTTCACAGCGGTGGGTGATGATGATCAATCGATCTACGCATGGCGTGGTGCCAAGCCTGAAAACATGGCTTTGCTGAATGAGGATTTTCACAATTTAAAAGTAATTAAGCTCGAACAGAACTATCGTTCGACTAGTCGTATTTTAAAAGCGGCCAATACCGTGATTGGTAACAATCCACATATTTTTGATAAAAAACTGTGGTCAGATAAAGGCCATGGTGAAGTAATTCGAGTGATTACGTGCCGCAATGATGACGATGAGTCAGAACGCGTGGTGAAAGACTTAATTACCCATAAACTGATGAATGGTAAAAATTGGAAAGATTACGCCATTTTGTATCGGGGTAATTTCCAAGCACGTGCACTGGAAACACAACTGCGTCAAATGCAGATTCCATATAAATTATCGGGTGGTCAGTCGTTCTTCGGACGAGCTGAAATCAAAGACGTGATGAGCTATTTGCGCGTCATTATTAACCCTGAAGATGACAGTGCATTTTTACGGATTATCAATACACCTAAACGTGCCATTGGGCCTGTGACTTTAGAAAAGCTGGGTCTGTTTGCACAAGAAAATCATTTGTCGTTGCTCTCTGCAGCGGGTGATCAGCGTCTCACCATGGTGATTCCTAAAAAAGCCACCACACAGTTGGCGGAGTTTGCAGACTTTATTACCACCTTTACCCGTGAGTTGCTTGAGGATGATGAACCTGTGCCCATTATCCGTAAGATGATGGTTGAAGCAGGCTATATCGACTATGTCAAAGAGTCTGCGGCGACGCCTGCACAGGAAAAAACCAAGCTAGATAATATTGAAGTGCTATATAGCAGTATTCAAAGTTTGATTAACCGTGCTGAAGATGTTGATGAGAAAAACATTGAAAGTGTAATTCGTAAAATGGTGTTGCTAGATATGTTAGAGCAGCAGCAAGAAGAAGAAGACACTGACAAAGTAAACTTGTTGACGCTGCATGCATCCAAAGGTCTTGAGTTTCCATATGTTTATCTGATTGGTCTTGAGGAAGAATTGCTGCCGCATAAAAACTCGATTGCCGCCGATACAGTTGAGGAAGAGCGTCGCCTGATGTACGTGGGCATTACCCGTGCCCGTCAGGGTTTAACTATCACGCTTGCAGAACAACGTAAGGCAGGCGGTCAAATGAAGCAAATGACACCAAGCCGTTTCTTGGATGAGTTGCCGCAAGATGAGTTGGAGTGGCTGGGGCGTAAAAAGAAACTAGCGGGCAATGTCGATCCGAAATTACAAGCGCAGCATTATTTAGACAATTTACGTGCGTTGATTAAGCGCTAAATATTTTTTTGTTTTAGAAATTTATTGTACTAGGAAAAAGAGAATGAAAGTTCAGGTTAAAGTGTTGGATTCACGTTTAGGCAATGAATGGCCAATGCCAACCTATGCGACAACGGGTTCAGCAGGCTTAGACCTTCGTGCATGTGTTGATGCTGCGACCGTCATTGAACCAGGACAAACTGTTTTGGTCAAAACAGGTCTGTCGATTTATATTGAAGACCCACACTTTGCAGGTTTAATTTTACCGCGTTCAGGCCTAGGTCATAAGCACGGCATTGTTTTGGGTAACTTGGTGGGATTAATTGATTCGGACTATCAAGGTGAGTTAATGGTTTCAGTTTGGAACCGTAGTCAAACTGCTTTCAGTTTAGAACCGGGTGAACGTCTTGCACAGTATGTACTCGTACCTGTGATTCAAGCACAGTTTGATATTGTGAATGAGTTTGAAGCGACAGAACGTGGTGCAGGTGGTTTTGGACATACTGGTCAAAACTAATCTGTCAGTGATAAATTAAAACAACAAAGCCTCTCCTTGAAAGAGGCTTTGTTGTTTTAATGCTGAATGATCATTTTTAGTTCATAAAAAGTTACAACTCTTTTTTGAATCCTTAGTAAAATTAAATGCAGCGTTAAGCATAAAAACAAGGGCAGTTGATAATGAATTGCTCAAAATGAATAAATTAGAAGTTAGACCTATGGATTTTCAGCCAAAATTTCCTGCACATATTTTTCGTGCCTATGACATTCGTGGCAAATTGGATGTCATGAGTGCTGAGCTGATTCGTGCCATTGCACAGGCGCTCGCAACGCAATACTTAAATGCTGGGCAGACACGTCTAGCCATTGGTTATGATGCCAGACAAAGTAGTCCTGCCTTTGCAGAAATTATTTACAAAGAATGTCTTACACAGGGCTTAGATGCGAAAATTATCGGATGTTGTGCTAGCCCTGTGTTGTATTATACGGCACGCCAGTTTGATGGCAATGGAATTATGGTGACAGCCAGCCACAACCCGAAGTCGGATAATGGGATCAAATGGATTATGCAGGGTGAGCCTCCTTTACCTGAGGCAATCCAACAGGTGGCACGCGATGCAAATGAATATTTTGACAGCCATGCAGAGATGAACTGGCAAACGTTGCCACATCAGATCGTGCCTGAATATTGTCTGGCTTATCAGGCGGCATTGCTCAATGATATACAGCTCATGCCTCAACCTCGACCCTATAAAGTTGTGGTCGATGGTTTATACGGTTCAGCGGGGCGTTGTGCCGTTTTGGTCTTAAAGAAACTCGGCTGTGAGGTGCATGCTTTACGGTGTGAGGCCAATGGTGAATTTCCTGAACATGCCCCCGATCCATCTCAAGCCAAACATTTAGATCTGCTGCATCACGCCGTGCAACAGCAGCATGCCGATATCGGTATTGCCTTTGATGGTGATGGTGATCGTGTTGTATTGATTGATGAAAAGGGCGTAATCATTTCAGCAGATCGTTTATTGTCCTTGTTTGCGCACATGTGTTTGGCTGATCATCCAGCACATGAAGTGGTTTTTGATGTGAAATGTTCCACCATGGTTCGAAATACAGTATTGGCCCATCACGGTATTCCAAAAATGATTCGCACAGGCAGTTCTTTTTTGCGGAAATATTTGGCGCAATCAGAAGGGCATGCGGTTTTTGGCGGTGAATATGCAGGACATTATGTGTTTAATGATGGTCGTGGTTTTGGTTATGACGATGGTTTATATGCCGCACTACGTGTGTTGGAATACTTAAGCTTGAAGCAATGCACTTTGTCAGAAGCGCTAGCAGCCTATCCAGAGCGTGCCAGTACAGAAGATATTTATATCAGCACCCATCAGATTTCACCCGCGCTGGTTTTAGCGAATGTGGAAAAACAAAGTCAGCACTTTCAAGCGGAAATGAGTAAAATTGATGGCGTAAGACTTGATTTTGAGGATGGATTTGGCATTATTCGAGCATCGAATACGGGCGAGTATTTTACCGTACGTTTCGACGCGGACAGTGATCAGCGGCTCCATCAAATTCGCCATAACTTTGTGCACATGCTGACGGCAGATTATCCGCAGATTGCACAAGACCTATTAGACGCCCATTAAGGAGAGGCACATGCCACATCAACATACTGGCCTCGACAAAGCACAAGTCCTGACCGAAGCTTTGCCGTATATTCAACGTTTTGCTGGAAAAACGCTAGTAGTGAAATATGGTGGCAATGCAATGACCGATCCTGAGCTTGAGAGCTCGTTTGCACGTGACATCGTTTTGTTAAAAACCGTCGGTTTAAACCCGATTGTGGTGCATGGCGGTGGTCCACAAGTGGATTCGTTTTTAAAGCAATTGGGGCGTGAGTCGGACCGTATTGATGGTATGCGAGTGACCGATCCAGCGACCATGGAAGTGGTTGAAATGGTGTTGGGCGGTAGTGTGAATAAATCCATCGTGAACTTGATTAACCAACATGGCGGTCGTGCCATTGGTTTAACGGGTAAAGATGGTAACTTGCTGCGTGCACAAAAGTTACTGATGGAAAAAACTGCGGAAGATGGCACAGTACAAAAAATTGATCTTGGCCTAGTCGGTGAAGTGACCAGTGTTAAAACTGATGTATTGGAAATGTTTACCAGTGGTGATTTTATTCCTGTGATTGCACCTTTAGGTGTGGATGAAGAGGGTAACACCTATAACATCAACGCAGATTTAGTGGCTGGAAAAGTGGCTGAAGCCTTGGGTGCTGAAAAGCTGATTTTGTTGACCAATATTTCAGGTGTTTTAGATGAAAATAAAAACCTGCTCACTGGTCTAACCACTCAAGAAGTTGACCGTCTCATTGAAACGGGTGTGATTTACGGCGGTATGATTCCGAAAGTGGGTTGTGCTCTAGATGCGGTGAAAGGTGGTGTGGTAAGCGCGCATATTGTGGATGGTCGTGTGCCACATGCAACGCTGTTGGAGATTTTTACCGATCATGGTGTTGGCACATTGATTACCAATCGCAGTAATAAACACTAAATATTTTGAAAAGCCTCCTCGGAGGCTTTTTTTAGGCCGATGCATTTTATAAAAATGGTTTTATGCGTGAATGTGTTCGGGTTATCAAGCATTGTGAATTGCAAGCCAGTCTGGACTCATGCACAATAAAACCATCATAAATAAATATGTTTAAATAAGATCAATATTATGTGCCAACTGCTCGGAATGAATTGTGCAACACCGACTGATATTACCTTTTCATTTCGAGGTTTTTCACAGCGCGCGGGGATTACTTCAGACCATTGTGACGGTTTCGGGATTGCTTTTTTTGAGGATAAAGCCTGCCGTTTATTCGTTGACAATCAATCTGCAGTTGAATCGCCGATTGCTGAATTAATTCGCAACTATCCGATCAAATCACGCAATGTGATTGCACATATCCGCAAAGCGACACAGGGAAAAATTAACTTAGAAAACTCACATCCATTTAGCCGTGAGTTATGGGGACGACAGTGGATTTTTGCCCATAATGGCGATTTGCATCACTTTGATCCTATACTGTCAGGACGCTTTACCCCAGTGGGTAATACCGACAGCGAACGTGCATTTTGCTATTTACTTGATCAATTGGTGAATAAATTTGGCTATGCCGAGCCAAGTCTAGATCAAGTTTTTGATTTATTAACTGATATTTCTCCAAGGATTGCGGAGCATGGCACGTTCAATTTCTGTTTATCGAATGGACAAGCCTTGTTTAGTTATGCCATTACCAAACTGCATTGGTTGGTGCGTGAGTACCCATTTAAACCTGCGCAGCTGATCGACATTGATGTTGAAGTCGATTTTAGTCAAGTCACTACTGCAGACGATCGTGTGGCCGTGATTACTACCGAACCGTTGACTCAAAATGAAGCGTGGACGGCATTTGCACCCGGTGAAATGATTTTATTTCAATATGGCAAAGCGATCCGCCACCAAATGACCCATGTGGAACGTTTAATCCGAGAAGCTAAAGATCCGTCTTTAAAACGCGTTACTAAAGCAGATCAATATTAATTTATTTCAAAATGATTAGAATATAAAAGCATGTTGATAATAAAATAAAGCATGCTTTTATTTTGGTACATACTTATAAAATAATAAAATCGATTAAATAATAACTGATTCTTTTGGTCGGATTTAAATTTATTTACTTATTTAAAATAAATACTTAAGTTTAATTTAATGAAAATAGTATAAAACCAACCAATTTGATTCACTTTTATTTTTAATTCTAATCGATATGATTAATTCATGTAATTAATCTATTAATTTTTATTGGGTGGTCGGAATGATAATGAAGTGGGTTCCAGAATATAATACTGGTATCGATGTGATTGACGATCAACACCGTCGTATTCTCGATTATATCAATGAAATTGATGCGATTGATGTCAATACTGACCGTGAACGCGTGAAACAGATTTTAGAAAATATTATTGATTACACACAGTCTCACTTCACTTTTGAAGAGTCTCTCCAAGAAGAGGCGGGTTATAAATATCGTGTACCGCACAAACGTGTACATGATTTATTTATTAAAAAAATTGAATCTTATCGTGACCGTTTTGAGCTGGGTCATTCAATCGAAGCTGAGCTGCATGAAGTGTTGTCGAAATGGCTGATTAACCATATCCAGCATGATGATGCAGATTATGTCGGCGCCGTAAAAGAAAATATGATGGGCATTATCAAAGAAAAAGAAAAGAAAAAAGGGAAAAACTGGTTTGCTCGTTTCTTTTCATAAGTGAGCCAAACGAGGGATAAAAACAATAAATTTTAATGATAATTAGCGCAGCAAATCATCAGTTTTGATGGTTTGCTTTTTGTTTTTGATTTTCATAAGCGAGCAAGGCAAAATAGCGCAAGACTTATTGAAGGAACGCATCATGCAAGACAATGCTCTGTCACGATGGTTATCGCCGCTGATGGCATTTTGTTTATCATTTATTATCATTGCCACACTTGCACCCTTGGTGGGAATTCAGGTTGAACGTCAGCTCGACTTTTGGTTACTTTGGTTAGTGACCATGGTGATCTTGGCTTTACCTGTGTGTTACTTAGAAATTGCCTTAGCCAAGCGTTCAAAAACCACGGCATTGAATGCTTTGTCGAGTTTGACACGTGATGCCGATGCTTCTCAGACGTGGCGCCTTGTGGGATGGCTTGCTGTCGTCTTTATTCCTTTTTTAGCGGGTGGCATGTTGTCTAATGCTGCGCAATTATTAAATCAATATGCACTGGCCGATATGACATCGTCCGTGATATTTATTGCTTTGGCCGTGATTGCCATCGCGTTGTCTTTTGCCCCACGTCTGCTGACCTTAGCGTTAACGGCAGTCGGTGTGCTGATTTCCTTAGTGTTTGCAAACCTCTCTGGTACAGGAACTGCTGAGTGGCAGGTGACACCTGTTGAATTTTCAGAATGGGGCAGTGCAACAGTATTGGCTTTGGTGGCAAGCGGTTTAGGACTCGGCCTGTACTGGCAGAACAGTTTGGCACAAGTTCAACAGCAAGATGCTGCAACCAAGACTGTTTTACCGATTTGGATTGCACAAATTTTGGCGGTGGTTGCTTTTGCATTTTTTGCAGTCCAAGCGGCATTACCTGCGTATGCAATTGCTTTAACTGCGGTTGCAGCAGCGGCCGTGTTGTTACAGATGGCACGTGAGCAGTTGGCACAGCGCCAGTTAAATATTGTGATTCAGTGGCTCGTATTGCTAGCTGCAATGTTGGTGTGGTTGATTCCAGCCACTGGCCCGATTTTTAACATCTTACTGATACTGTGGGGCTTAGTGATTTGTTTGATTTATGCCATTTTTGCGGGTTGGATTATGAAAATTAGCCATTTACGTAAGTCGATGAACTTTAGTAATGAAGCTTTTTATAATATTTGGCGCATTGCCGTGCGTGTGGTATTACCTGTTTCTATCGTATTGGCAATTGTAGCCGTACTTGGAAAATTGATCTAATGCGCATGCTTCAACAAGTCTGGGTTGCTTATGCAACAGCAGACCAGCAGTTTCATATTAGTGTGCCGTTTTCTGAAGGAATGACGGCACAAGATGCGATTCAACTGAGTGGTATAGGTTCGCAGGTTGAATTGCCTGAGCCTTTACAATTGGGCATCTTTGGTGTCCGCTTGAAAGATCTTCAACAGGTTTTGCAAGTAGGGGATCGTGTTGAAATTTATCGTCCTTTGAGCATTAACCCTAAAGATATTAGAAGGATACGTGCACAAAATAATCCTGTGGGTCGCTTTGCAAAAGGCAATCGCTTAAAACAATCGAAATGATATGAAAAACCCCTCAGTTGAGGGGTTTCTTTTTTAGAATAAGGCTTTATAGTGGGGGCGCGTTTAGAATCGCTTCTTTCGATGCTGGTAAGCCCGGCTGAGATGCAGGAATGGTTTCTAAGCCTTCAATTTTTTGGACAATACCGTTTGGGTCGAAATAGACTTTCAGGTGTTGACCTTGTGCAGCAGGAATCTTGGCTTTTTTAGCATACGTTCCTGGGGTATAATTGTAGATGTAGTCCCAACGTAGCGGATTCATTGGATCTGAAACTGTCGGGCTGCCAAGCAAAAAGCGAACTTGTTGATGGCTCATGCCAACTTGTATTTTTGACGCTTGTGCTTGAGTTAATGGCGTACCTTGAGGAATATCAACTTTATAAACGCCCAAGGTCGAACAGCCTGCGAGCAGTGAAGTGACGAATAACGCCAACATGATTTTTTGCATTTTGCTACACTATCCCAAATTAATTATGATGCAATTGAGCCACGGATAGATCATACTGCATCTACACTTTGTTGCATATTCTAACTTTAAATTTGTTGAGAGACCTTTTTACATGCCAATTTCAAATCAAGATCTACGCAAAGCTGGACTTAAAGTTACACTTCCACGAATTAAAATATTAGAACTACTAGAAAATTCAAAGCAACACCATTTAAGTGCGGAAGATATTTATAAGACTTTACTTGAACAAGGTGAAGATGTCGGTTTAGCAACTGTTTACCGCGTGTTAACGCAGTTTGAAGCAGCGGGCATTATTCAGCGCCATCACTTTGAAAATAACCATTCTGTTTTCGAAATCATGCAAGACGATCATCATGATCATATCGTTTGTCAAAACTGCAACAAAGTGGTTGAGTTTAGCAACGAAGTAATTGAGCATGAGCAGCACGAAGTTGCTGAAAAGCATGGCTTTACTTTAACAGGTCACTCACTCAACCTATATGGTTACTGTGATGCTGCTGAGTGCCAAGAAGCACTGCGTAAAAAGTAATAATTTAGATCTAAAAAAGGGCTTCATGAGAAGCCCTTTTTTATTGTTTAAAGAAATGCTTAAGCTTGTCCGTCAAACGTGATGTTTGCACTGGCATGTAATAGACGATCACCGCCTTCTTCAGATAACTTGATTTGTAAGCGTAAGTCGTTTGGAGAGTCGGCGTGTTTCAGCGCATCTTTATAGGTAATCTGCTTAGCTTTGTACAAATCGAATAAGGCTTGGTCAAAGGTTTGCATACCGAGTTCACGAGAACGCTTCATCAGGTCTTTAATTTCGTGGATTTCACCTTTACGGATCAAATCGGAAATTAACGGTGAGTTAATCAAAATCTCAATTGCAGCGCGACGTGAATTACCGTCAGGTGTTGGAATTAACTGCTGAGCAACCATCGCTTTAAGGTTTAAAGACAAGTCCATAAACAATTGGCTATGACGGTCTGCTTCAAAGAAGTGAATAATACGGTCAATGGCTTGGTTGGCGTTGTTGGCGTGCAGCGTTGCAAATACCAAGTGACCTGTTTCTGCAAAGGCAATCGCATAATCCATGGTTTCACGGGAACGAATCTCACCAATCAGGATCACATCGGGTGCTTGACGTAAGGTGTTTTTCAAAGCCACTTCAAAGGAGTCAGTATCAATGCCCACTTCACGCTGGGTAATGATACAGCCTGCATGTTCATGAATAAATTCAATTGGGTCTTCAATGGTAATGATATGGCCTTTCGAGTTTTGGTTGCGGTAACCAATGATCGAAGCCAAAGAAGTCGATTTACCCGTACCTGTTGCTCCCACAAAGATGATGATGCCACGTTTTGTCATGGCCAACTCTTTGAGCACAGGCGGGAGTTTTAACTCGTCCATGGTTGGAATTTGCGTCTCAATCCGACGCAAAACCATACCTGGCATATCACGCTGTTGAAAGGCACTGACACGAAAACGTGCCGTTTTATCCCGATTCATAATCGCGAAGTTGCACTCATGTGTATCTGCAAATTCTTTACGCTGCTTTTCACTCATAATCGAGTTGAGCAGTTGCCCCGCGACATCACCCGTCAGCTTGCCCTTAGCCACAGGCACAATTTGACCGTTAATTTTCATGGAGGGTTCAACATCAGCGGTGATAAATAAATCTGACGCTTTTTGTTGAATCATATAATTGAGTAAGTCGTTAAAATCCATATCTATACCCCAAATCCATTGTTTTCTTATAAGAAGGTTTCAGGTTGCTTGGCAGCTGTACGGGCAGTTTGTGGACTGATCACCCCTTTGGTAACCAAGTTTTTCAAACTTTGATCCAGTGTGGTCATACCGTAGTTTGCACCAGTTTGAATAGCAGAATACATCTGTGCCACTTTGTTTTCACGAATTAAGTTACGAATGGCAGGAATACCAATCATGATTTCATGCGCGGCAACACGGCCACCGCCATTTTTCTTGAGTAAGGTTTGAGAAATCACGGCTTGTAGCGATTCAGATAACATGGCACGAACCATGTCTTTTTCTTCAGCAGGGAATACGTCAATCACACGGTCAATGGTTTTTGCCGCAGAGGTGGTATGTAGTGTACCGAAGACCAAGTGACCCGTTTCAGCGGCAGTGAGCGCCAAACGAATGGTTTCAAGATCACGCATCTCACCCACGAGGATAATATCGGGGTCTTCACGGAGTGCAGAACGCAACGCTTCGTTAAAACCATGTGTATCACGGTGTACTTCACGTTGGTTGATCAAGCATTTTTTTGACTGGTGTACAAATTCGATTGGGTCTTCAACCGTTAAGATGTGATCATAGCGGTTATCGTTAATATAATCGATCATTGCAGCCAACGTGGTAGATTTACCAGAACCAGTAGGCCCCGTCACTAAAACTAAACCACGTGGCAATTCACACAACTCTTTAAAGGTTTGTCCTAAACCTAAGTCTTCCATGGTCAGGACTTTAGACGGAATGGTACGGAATACTGCACCTGCACCGCGGTTTTGGTTGAATGCGTTCACACGAAAACGAGCAATGCTTGGAACTTCAAAGGAAAAGTCTGTTTCTAGTTTTTCTTCGAAATCACGACGTTGTTTGTCATTCATGATGTCATAGACTAGTTTATGCACTTCTTTGTGTTCTAAAGCTGGTAAATTGATACGACGAACTTCACCATCGACACGAATCATCGGTGGCATACCTGCAGATAAGTGTAAATCTGATGCCCCGTTCTTAGCCGAAAAGGCTAGTAATTCTGTGATATCCATTATTTCCCCGAGTTCATTTAAATGCTAATTATTTTGATAGAATAATAAGGCTTTCAATCAACTTAACCAACAGTTTGTTGAAAGGCAAAGCAAAAAAGATGACCGAAATGAGACCCTCGTCAATGAATATCTTGCAAAATTCACGTCAATACGTGTTATCCCAAATTCAACAGGCCTGCGAAATTTCAGGTCGTGACGTGGAGTCTGTAGAACTTTTGGCGGTTTCTAAAACACATCCGAGCGAAGTGTTACGAGACATGTACGCTTGTGGTCAACGCGCCTTTGGTGAGAACTACCTACAAGAGGCTTTGCAGAAGATAGAGGCGCTACAGAATTTAGACATTGAATGGCACTTTATTGGGCATGTACAACGCAATAAAACCAAACATTTGGCTGAACAGTTTGCATGGGTGCATGGAGTTGATCGTTTAATTATTGCAGAGCGTTTATCGGCGCAGCGTCTGATAACACAACCACCATTAAATCTTTGTCTACAGGTCAATATCGATGGTCAAGACAGCAAAGATGGCTGCCAACCTGATGAAGTTGCTGAGTTGGTAAAAAGTATCAGTCAGTTGCCTCACATCAAACTGCGTGGGTTGATGGTGATTCCTGCACCGAACAATACTCAAGCCTTTAAGGCGGCGAAAGTGTTATTTGACCAAGTAAAAGAGCTGCATGTTCACCCTGAAGACTGGGATACCTTAAGCATGGGTATGTCAGGCGATATGGTCGATGCAATTGCAGCTGGGTCGACTATGGTTCGCGTTGGAACTGCCTTGTTCGGGGCGAGAGATTATTCACAGCATTAAGTTTAAATAGGGCTTCTTGAGCTTGAAGGCCGCGAGAAGTGCTTAATTTACAATTATATAAAACTAATAGGCTGCTGAAAAAATAGGCTTAATTTAAACTCATGAATTGAACCGTCTATAGATTAGACAGATGAACCCTGAAAAATGATTGCCTGACAACGATAAAAATTGTATTTAGGATGAAGCCAAAATGAAAAAACTCTATTTATTTATCTCCCTGCTTCTGAGCTTATTTGTAGCAGCTTGTAGCAGTACAAATACTAAAATGAGCGAGATGAGTGCGGAATCTACGGTTCAGAATGCTCAGGTCGCTAAAAGTGAAAAATTAGGCACCAAGTGGGGCGATGAGATTAGTTCAAACGTCACGGAAGTCAATTTAAAACGCTTATCCAGCAGTCCAATTGCTGAATCACAAGTTCGCTATGCCAGTAAAAAATACGTGGGGAAAGCCGTGAACAGCCTGTCATTGGCTGCTGGAAAAATTAGCTTTTCGATTGTAGATGATGCACAGCGTCCACTGCCTTTATTTCGAGATGGTCAGCAGTATTATTTATCTGGCAAAGATGGACAAAGCTATCAACTCAAATACAAAAACCACAGCAATAGCACATTTGAAGTGGTTGCCAGTGTCGATGGTTTAGATGTTATTGATGGACGTGCAGCATCACGCAGCAATTCAGGTTATGTGCTTCGTCCACAGGGGGAGTTGATTATTGAAGGCTTCCGTAAGAGTGACTCTGCGGTGGCTTCCTTTACCTTTAGTCGACCTGAAGATGCCTATGCTGCAAACTCAGATCATGGTTCCATCCAAAATACAGGTGTGATTGGTACAGTGATTTATCCGCTACAGTCTGTAGCGGCTACAGACAAAGCCGCAGATGTATCTAAATATGCACCTCCACCAAAAGCATTCCCAGCGGATTAAAGCATTTGTTTAGATTTTACAGGGAGCACTTACATTAAGTAGGATGCTCCCTTTATTTTTAACCGAGAGATGGTGCCTTAAAAACAGATCAAACTTTGACTTTCAAGAATCTGAAATTATCCGACCACCTCAATGGTACTGGCACCTGCGCCCAAAGCTTTAACTTGGATTTGGACGGGAATACGTTCATGCATTTCTTGGATGTGTGAAATCAGCACGACTTTACGTCCTTGGTTTTGCAGTTGATCGAGAGCATTCATGACCATGTGCAGGGAAGATGCATCTAAAGTCCCAAAACCTTCATCAATAAATAGAGATTCGATTTTCATTGAGCCTGAGGCCATATTGGCAATGGCAAGAGATAGGGCAAGTGCGGTCAGGAAAGACTCGCCCCCAGAAAGTGATGCAACGGAGCGGGTTTCGCCATCCATGTCATGATCAATAATGGCCAGACTCAGCGAATGTTCTAAACGCTTTAAGGTATAACGCTGTGAGAGTTGGTTGAGCTGTTGGTTGGCATGTTCCAGTAAAATATCGAGATTATATTGCTGCGCATAATCACGGAATTTTTTGCCTGTAGCATCTCCCATCAGACCTGAAATTTTCCCCCAACGGTGTTCTTCCTGTTGTATGGCTTGAATCTGATCTGCAAATTGCTTTTGTTTGGCGACATTTTGCTGATGCAACTCAAGTTTGAGTTTGAGTTGATCGCGTATTTCAAGTTGTGTTTGCAGTGCGACTTGATGCTCCTGCATTTGCTGTTGTAACTGTGCTGGGTCAATCTCAGGTTGCTGGCCCAGATGTTCAATCAACTGCTCTTGCATGGTTTTCAATGCAGCATGTGCTTCATTTACTAGGCGTTCTGCATGCTGTAATTTCTGACGAATGTGTTGTTCCTGAGCCGAGTTAATTTGAGCCAGTGCATCTAAATCAGGCTTATGGAAATCAGGGTGCGCATTGAGCCAGTGCTGAAGGGTATTTTCTACTTGGCTGGCACTGGTCTGATTCTGCTGCAACTGGGCTTTGAGCTGTTCTAGCTGATTTTTTTCCTGTTCGAATTGATGGCGCAATTGCTCAAAATGCTGTTTCAGTTGTTGATAATGGCTTTGCGTCTGTTGGCGATGTTGATCGTGCTGGATGAGCCACTCATTGGCTTTGATGTCAGTTAAGCCAGTCATTTGTTGGATCAATTGATTGGCTATTTCTGTATTTTGCTGTCCTTTTCGTTTGATTTCATTGAGCTGCTCGTTGGTTTCAGTGATGTGCCTACTGGTATTTTCGATATTCAGTTGATTGGTCTTGAACTGTTGTGTGGTTTGTTCGCATTGCTGACGCCATTGTTCCAACTGTTCCAGTTGTTGTGAACGGGTATTTAGACGTATCAAGATTTGCTGAGCGGTTTGAGTGGTCTGCTGTTGCCAAGCTGTTTTTTCATCTTCAGGTAAACACTGCACGATATGCTGAACTTGGTTGTGCAAACCATTCGCTGTTTGTAGTAAATGTTCAATCTGTTGAATATTTTGGATGCATTGTTGCTGGGTTTTAATATTGTGTTGGAACTGCTCAGACTGTTGTTGGAGTTGTTGCAAATCCAACTGATATTGCTGAGCCATTTGCATGAATAGACTCTTCAACTCCAATGCCGTTAGGGTGAAGTCGAGTGCCATATTTGCTGTTTGACTGTGCTCGATTAACACGTGTTGCAAAGTACTAATTTTTTCAGAAAGTTGCTGAATTAGAGTTTGGCGTTGTTCTATTTCAGTATTCAGTTTAGTCAGCTGTTGCTGCGCGCACTGCCAGTCATCAAAGCAATTCTGTTCTTTTAGCGTTGCCTGTTGTTCCTGCTGTTGTTGAAGCTCAAACAGGGCCTTGGAGAGCGCAGTATCTTCCACTTTATAAGGATGTGAGGTACTGCCACAGACTAAACAGGGTTCGCCGTCTTGGAGTGCCGAGCGTAAATCTTCGATATTTTCAGCATGTAAAAGTCGTTGTTGTTGCAAAACCTGTTGCAGTTGGATGCGTTCACTTTTTGCAGCCTGAAAGGCTTGTTCAGCTTGTCGGCTATTGTGTTGCACGGCTTGAAGCTGTGTTTTGGCGTTGTCGAGCTGTACTTGCTGTTCTGTAGATTCAGCCTGTAAGTCAAAAAACTGCTGAAGTTTTTGCTCAATCAGCTCGAATTGACTGAGCTGATTGATTTTCAACTCGCGTTGCTGCTGTGTCTGCGCAACTTTGATTTCAAGCTGTTCGATCGTCCCGAACTGTTGTATCGACTGCTGTAATTGTTCTTTTTCTGATGCTAGCCGATGTTCCGTTTGAGCACGTGGCCCGAGTTGATGTTCAATTTTTTGATATTGATGAATGAACTGTTCTAGCTGTTGAGTATGGGCGCTGAGACCTTTGTCTAAGCTTGTAAACTGTTGTGAGCTTTCCAGTTGCTGCTTACACTCTGTTTGCTGTCGATCAATATGTTGAATCTGCTGTTCAAGCTTTTGCTGCTGCTGAGTTAGGGGTAGCTTAGACTGCTCTAAAGCCTGCAATTTTTCCTGAACTTTCTTAAACTCAGCCCCAATAAAATCCCGTTCTTGAATACATTTACGTACCTCATTTAATGCATCATGATGGGTACGTTCAAACTGTTGTAGTTCATTCACTGCCATTTCAGCTTGCGTGAATTGGGCTTTTTCGCTTTCAAATGTAAGCTGTAAATGATCGAACAGTTGTTGCTGTTGTTGAATACGGGGCGTCAGTTGCTGCACCGTTTGCTGTAACTGTTGTCGCTGGAAGACCACAGCACGAATTTCAGAAAAGATCTCCAAACGAGCCAAGTGTTCGCGCTCAGGAGCTAAATCTTGTTGTAACTTGCTTTGCGTATCGAAGAGTTGTTGTTTGCTAATGATTTCACTGTCGAGTTTATGTTTGCGTTCAAACCATTGTTGTTGTTTTTCTAGTTGCGACTTTTGAGCTTCAAGCTGTTTATAATCCCTGTCACACTGCTGAAACTGTATCGATAATGCTGTGACTTGTTCATCAGTTAACAGTTCAATATGACCCAGTACATTTTCCAGTTCTTTGCGCTGCGTGGCGACAGATTTGGTTTTCTCATAAGCCAGTTGACCAATTTTCCCAAAAATAGCGGAATTGGTTAGATATTCCAGCAACTCACCGCGTTCATTGTCCCGTGCTTTTAAAAAAACGGTGACCTCAGATTGGGCCAATAAAACGGCACGAGTAAATTGTTCAAAACTGAGCTGAGTGATGCGTTTGATATTTTCATCGACGGCTTTGGCTTTATCCGCAACCACAACACCATCGGTGACACATTTTAAAGAGCGCTGCACACTTTGCAGTTTACCATCGGTTTTTTCCCGCGAACGTTTTAATTCCCAACGTGCAATATAGCGTTTTTGGTCTTGTGCAATAAAGCAAAGCTCGGCATAACCATGTGCAGTGCCACGACGCAGTACGGTCAATGGAGAGTTGGTGAGCAGCTCCGAGCCATCGACATCTTGAAGTTTCCCATCACTGTCTTTTAGCCGTGGAATACGGTTAAACAGGGCCAAACACATGGCATCTAAAATGGTGGATTTACCTGCGCCTGTTTTCCCCACAATGGCAATCAGACCTGCACTGGCTAAGGGATCACTTTCAAAATCAATCAAATGTTCGCCAGAAAGTGAAGCAAGGTTTTTAATTCGAATCGATAAAATATTCATACTAAACCTTTAAGCCTCGTGTTCATCTGCAAGGGATTGTTCTGCTTCACGCATTAAGCTTATAAAGTCGTTCAACACTTCTGCATCATTGTGATAACCCTGTTTTTCCCAAATTTGCTGAAACAGTTTTTCTGGTGTAGGTGGTTCTAAACTCACTTTAGTGGGTGCATTGGGGTCTTGCTCGGTCGCTAAGTATTGACGTGAAATACGGACTAAACGATAACGGTCTTTGGGTAGAGCCTCTTCGAATTGTTGTCTTAAATTGGGCTGCGGTGGAACAGCAGTATGGTATTCAATATCGACATATTCACGTTGATCAATCTCTGGGATAGCGCCTTGAGGCAATGCTTGCAGCTTTTCCAGTACCTCATTTAATTCACCGCGTATTTTATGCAGTTGAATGCTTCGTGGTATCGCTAAAACATTCAATTGAAAACGGGAGGAATTGTTTTGTGTGGGATCAAGTGTCACTTCAATAACTTGATGTTTATAGTTAATTTCACTAAAAGATAGTGGAATTGGGGAGCCACTATAGCGGATATGCTCTTCACCGACTTTTTGCGGTTTATGCAAATGTCCGAGTGCCACATAGTCAATGATTTCATCAAATAATGCTGTTGAGAGTGCTTCTTCATTACCAATTACAATGGGCCGTTCCGAGTCGGAGGTTTCACCGCCTTGCATATGTGCATGAGACATTAAAATCAGGGCTTGATCCGCTGTTTTACGAGCTTTGGCCTCGGCAATCAGTTGTTGATGCAAATAGGCAATCGCGTTTTGACTATTGGTAGTATGTTCATTAAAGCCTGTAATTTCAGCAGGACGTAAAAAAGGTAGGCTCAGACACCATGCCACAATATTTTGTTGCTCATCTAAAATCGGCACCAATAAGTGCTCAAGATCGATCTGCTGTTGGCTATTTTTATGAATCACTCCTACCGCTTTGGCATTGTATTTGGCCAGTAACGGTTCAACTTGTTCAATGCGGTAGCCTGAGTCATGGTTGCCTGCAATCATCAGAGTTTGCATATGCGGTGCACGAACATGTACATCTGCTAAAAATTGATAGAGTTGCTTTTGTGCGCTAGACGCTGGGTTGATGACATCGAAAATGTCTCCTGCAATCAAAAGCGCATGCGGCTGTCTTACACTGATTTGCTCCAGTAGCCATGCTAAAAACTGTTCATGTTCATACTGACGGGAATGGTTATAAAAAAACTGTCCCAAATGCCAATCAGATGTATGAAAAAAACGAACAGCCATAGTTACCCCAAGCTCAAAGCGCAATAGAGCTATAAGCTAACATAAATCAAAATTATTCAATGGATAATTGTCGCTACGACGGCAATCTCTGACCTGACAGTTAGGTTTAGATTGGTAAGTTAAACTGCACAGAGAAATCAGTAAGTGTTTATGTGAAAAAGAAAGCGATGGATTTATTTGATTAACACTATAGTAAAAAGATAAATTATGATTAAAAAATGTTCTTTTAATGGGGTATTATGTAATTCTGTGAAATTGTATATCGTGTTGTAGTCATAGAAGAAATGTGAAGATTGATCACGGATTCAATTTTGAGACTTTATAAGAATGATTTATGAAGAATGTCTAAAAAATAAGTCATGTATTGAGTAGGACAGGGTATAAGGAGAACGTAACTATGTCTGATTCTATTTTCAATTCGCCCCGTATTGTCAATGATCTGGTGTATAAGACGCTGATTGAATCAACACTTGCTATTCCTTGGAGTATTGATTGGGAAACCAAAACGTTTAGTTATATTGGCCCACAAATTGAAAAAGTGCTGGGTTGGACGCAAGACTCGTGGAGAACAGTCGAAGATTGGGCGATGCGAATGCATGAAAATGATCGTGCATGGGTGGTTGATTTTTGTGTGGCGCAGTCGATTTCGGGGGTTGATCATGAGGCGGATTATCGCGCACTAACCATCAATGGAGAATATATTTGGATTCGCGATGTGGTGCATGTGGTGCGCAAACCCGATGGGGAAGTCGATAGTTTGGTCGGATTTATGTTCGATATTTCGGAGCGTAAAAAACAGGAACAAGAGCTAGAAACACTGAAAAAGCAACTGGAAGAATATTCGTATCAAGATGGTCTAACGGGGATTGCCAACCGCCGCTTCTTTGAAGATAGCTACCAACGCGAATGGCTCAATGCACAGCGTGAACAGCAACCACTGACTCTCATGTTACTAGACATCGATTATTTTAAACAATATAACGATTATAATGGCCATATTCTCGGTGATGCTTGCTTGAAACAAATTGCACAATTACTGAAAAAAAGTGTCTCACGACCACGTGATTTGGTGGCGCGTTTTGGTGGGGAAGAGTTTGTTTTGATATTACCCGATACCTCACAAGCGTCTGCAATTGAAGTAGTGGAGCGTATTTTACAGAGTATTCGAACTGCTGATATTTGCCATAGCTCATCGCCATTGGATCAGCGTTTATCGGTCAGTTTAGGGGTGAAAACCATTATCCCAACCCAGAAAAATGACAAAATGGCTTTCTTAAAAGAAGTCGATCAGAATCTGTATTTGGCCAAAGAGCAGGGGCGTAATGGTTATGTCATTCAGGATGCAGAAGACGTCCAGCACTTAAACTCATATTAAATTTTTAGGGGCTTCTTCATCTATTGAGGTGGGGGAGCACTGAAAAAATCAGGACTACAAAAAATAAAGACCGACGATTCGAGTGATGATGAAATCGTCGGTCAAAGAAAACTGCTTCACGCTTAAATGTCGGCTGCTGACAACATTTAAATTTGGAGCCAATCTTATTGCTCTAGGAAAGGTCACCGTACGTATTGTGGATGCCGGTACAATGTTGACGGTTGCTGCGACCTTGTACCCTATTTAACGCACATCAACTTCGATTGGTTGACATGAAAATGAAAAAAAAATGATTTTTTTTTATAATGATTTTTTGGTTGGGTTTAAAGTAGCGCTATGGTTTCGCTAACACGATATTTTCTCTGGTTTTTTTTCATATGTTTTGTCTTTAGTTGTGTCTGTGGTGTACTCGCTGCACTACTTCCGACAGGGATGGGAGCGGTATTAACGGCTGTACCTTATTTGGTGGCCATGATTTGGGTTTTACTTAAATTTATTAAGCAACAACGCCGTGCGCCAACCCAAGCAGAACGGAAAAAATTCACTTTAGGTTTTAGTCTGATTTTTTGGAGTTATAACTTTGCCTTTCTTATGTTGGGGGTATTTATTTTTGCGCAGGGTGATGCCGAAGTTTGGCAAAACTTTATGCTCTACGTCCAACAACCGCAATTTATCAGTATGGTGGTGATTCTGATTTTATTGATCGCGATTCCGCTGTATGTGCTGACTTATTGGTTTTATGGCAAACAAGCGGAGCGTATGGCGGCAAAAATGATCGATCAATCGTAAAGCTTTCTTCTAAATGCTATAGTTTGAGCAAAAGCATCATTTGAGGCCACGCTATGCAAAAAGAACGTGTATTGGTGACAGGAGCGAGTGGCTTTATTGGTTCAAACTTGCTCGATTATTTATTAGAAAAAGATTATGACGTGATCGGCTTAAGTCGACAGAAGAATCTGCCTAAAATTCACCCGCATTTGACTTGGATTCGAGCTTTAGAAGAACTCAAGCATGATCGCATTGATTATGTGGTGAATTTGGCTGGCGAAAGTATTGCTCAGGGGCGGTGGACAGATGCCCGCAAACAAAAGCTGATCGCCAGTCGCGTTGAAATGACGACGATGCTCTATCAATATCTCGCTAAAAGAAAGATTCAACCGAAATGTATTATTTCGGGTTCGGCAGTGGGCTATTACGGTATTGATCCGACTGAACAATGGTCAGAGTGTTGTAATGAGCAGTCAGCGTCGCAGTCTATTTTTATGTCAGAGTTGTGTCAAAAATGGGAACAATCTGCACGGCAAGACCCGTCGCAGAATACCAAAATTATTCGTTTAGGCGTGGTCTTTGGACGTGGGGCCGGCATTTTGCCGCAAATGTTGTTTCCGATCAAAATGAACTTATGTGGGCGTATCGGTTCGGGTCGGCAACCTGTGGTCTGGGTGCATATTCAAGATGTGCTGCGAGCGATTGAGTTTCTAATGCTGCATGAAACCACTGCACAAGTCTTTAATGTCGTCAGTCCAGAAAAAGTCACCCAGTCAGCATTTGCACAAACCGCAGCGCAAATACTGAAACGTAGACCTGTACTTTGTTTACCCGCTTTTGTGCTGAAGTTACTTTTAGGCGAGCAGTCTCAACTGGTGTTGAATGGTCAGTTTGTTCGCCCCGAAGCATTGAAAGCACAGGGGTTTGAGTTCAAATATCCCACTTTAAAAGAAGCCTTGATCCACATTATTCAACCGCAAAATTTACCCAAATAGCGTTTGATCAAGCAAAGCTTACTAAACGCTCAGGGCTATAGGCACTGGCGTCAACCGTTAAGTTTTGGCCTAACATCAATTCGCGTAGCAGTCGTGCAGATGCAGGCCCCATACATAGACCATTTCTATAGTGACCGAAGTTTGTCCAGAGATTGACTATTTCAGGGAAGGGGCCGATATAAGGAACACCCGTTGGTGAACTTGGGCGTAGACCTGCCCAATGTTTCACAATTGGGAAATCTGCCAGCTCAGGCACCATATCCAAACAGGCTTTATAAATATTTTGCTGGGTCTGTAGAGAAGGGCGTTGGTCAAAACCGACATCCGCCATGCTTGAACCACAAACGATATGACCATCCAAACGTGGAATCAGATACATAACCTGATTCATACACATGGTTGGTAGCCAGTTTTCAGGGGTTTTAAACAGTAACATTTGCCCTTGTACGGGGTTCACTGGAATGCTGCACTGGAGTTGTTCGGACCAATGTTGTGACCATGCACCTGTCGCAATCACCACATGATCTGCCGAATAGCTCTGACCATCAGCAGTTTTTATCCCTTGAACTTGCTGATTGACTATGTCAAAGGTATGTACCCACGCTTGCTCATGAAAGGTGACTTGTGGCTGCCGTTTGAGATATTCCACAATCGACTTGAGCAGTCGAGGATTACGGACGTTGG
The DNA here is from genome assembly GCF_028649355.1 of Acinetobacter sp. Gutcm_16. Taxonomy (NCBI): domain Bacteria; kingdom Pseudomonadati; phylum Pseudomonadota; class Gammaproteobacteria; order Moraxellales; family Moraxellaceae; genus Acinetobacter; species Acinetobacter sp. Gutcm_16. The sequence continues at coordinate 41,169 of NZ_JAQSUV010000033.1, forward strand.
CCAATTGCGGAAAATGGATAGCTTGTTGAAAGCGCGTCGAAATGCGGGAATTGACCTGTTCCAGTTGCTCAAGTTGCAAAAGCTCACAATGCTGCATCGGTTCTTGGTGTTGATCTTTATAATTTAGGCCAATGTCAAAATCAGCTTCATCAAAAATCAGCATACCTGTTTCGTGGATTTCAAAATCTATCCCCGAAACCGGACTAATTTTTTCATTCCATGCTTGATACATGCTTTTGCCATATTTGGCGAGGTCATTGACACTTTGTGGATAGCGCCATGGGTACATCGGGGAAAGAATCCCTCCACCTGCCCATGAAGCCGCTTGTCCCGCTTGCTGTTGGTCAAAAATCTCAACCGAACAACCATGTTCAATCAGCTCAAGCGCTGTCAGTAAACCACTGATTCCTGCGCCAATGATGGCAATATGCATTGCAACTCAATCCTTCTAAACAGGCTTTTATTTCATGTCTTTTAGTTTTAATGCAGCTTCTTCTGCAAAATAGGTCCAGATGCCATCTGCACCCGCGCGGCGGCAGCTCATTAGTGATTCAATAATCACGTTGTCCGATAACCAGCCGTTTTGGATGGCCGCTGCGAGCATGGCATATTCACCGCTGACTTGGTAAACGAAAGTCGGCACGCCGAAGTTGTCTTTGACTTCACGGACAATGTCCAAATACGGCATACCCGGTTTCACAATCACCATGTCAGCCCCTTCTTGAATATCAAGGGCAATTTCATGTAATGCTTCTGCGCGGTTGCCTACATCCATTTGATAGTTGTATTTGTTGCCACCTTTAAGATTGCTGGATGAACCGACCGCATCACGGAAAGGGCCATAGAAGCTCGACGCGTATTTTGCTGAATAGGCCATGATTGAGGTGTAGATATGACCATTGGCTTCAAAGGCTTGACGAATCGCACCGATACGACCATCCATCATGTCACTTGGCGCAAAGACATCTGCTCCAGCTTCAGCGTGGCTTAAGCCTTGTTTGATCAGTGCTTCAACGGTTTCGTCATTGAGTACATAACCTGTGTCATCAATGATGCCGTCTTGACCATGCGTGGTATACGGGTCAAGTGCGCCATCGGTAATCAGCACCATTTCAGGTAATTCTTTTTTGAGCAGACGTAGCGTGTTTTGAACCACACCATCTTCACGCCATGCTGCTTCGGCAGTTAAGCTTTTATCTTCTTGGGGAGTCACTGGAAATAGCGCCAGTTTCGATACGCCAAGTTCAAGTAAACGTTCTGCTTTTTTTAAGAGTAAGTCTGCAGATAGACGCTGCACCTTCGGCATACTGGGAATGTCTTGCGTTTGGTTTTGTCCCGGCAGTACAAATACTGGATAGATAAGATGATCTGTCGTTAAATGGGTCTCGCGAACCATAGAGCGCAGATGTTCATTTTTACGAATACGGCGCATGCGAGTAGCGGGGAAGGCGGGACGATTGAACGTATAGGTCATACAAATCTCGATAATCGGTATTAAACTAGGTCAGTATTGTAGACCTATCTTATGGCTTTGGGCACATATTGAGGGGTTTTTATTGTTTTAAGAGTGAAGCAGATTGTTATGAGTAGTGGTGAAAAAAGCTGGACGGGCAGCATACACTTAGGAGCAAAAGTGGATATTGATGTGGTTTTTGAGCAGTTGGTTAAGGCTTTTAATGCGTCGCCATTTTTTAAGCACAACACCATGACCATGCGAGTCGTTGACGGGAAAATTGAAGCCTATATCGATATGCAAGATTACTTAATTGGCAATGTCGCGTTCCAAATTTTACATGGGGGCGTGGCTGCAACGGTTTTAGACAGTATTGGTGGCATTGTAGCGATGGGGGAGCTGTATAAAAAAGCGGAACCTGACACGATTGCGGACACCATTAAAAAAGTATCCCGTTTAGCTACAGTCGATATGCGGGTCGATTATCTCGCGCCGGGACGTGGAAAATACTTTATTGCCCGTGCTGAAACTCTAAGATTGGGGCGTAAAGGCTGCACGATGCGCATGACCATGGTCAATGACGAAGGCAAATCGATTGCAACAGCGATTGCTTCTTATGCTTATTAGTTTTAAATTAATTAAGCCTTTAATATTCAAGTGAAATTTATAGCATCCAATAGGAAGTTGGATGCTGAAAACTAAAATAGACTGAGCAGTTACAATTTATTTTCTCAAAATGTGATTATTTGCTCTTAGAATGCATCAAATTTTATTGTGACTTTCTCATCGACACCAATGCAGACAATACTTGTCTGATGTCCCTTTCGTAGGGATGATGCCGGCTGACCAAGTCTGTTAGATTTAGGAAAAATCAATGACAGATGCCCCAAATACACTGCCAGATACTGATCCAGCCGATCAAATCAATGATCAAGCACTGAAAGCTAAACGTAAGAAAAGCTTAGGTTTCGTGGCTGTGATCCTGATCATTGCTGCCATTTTATTCTTGATTTGGAAACTGTTCTTTAACCATTCGGTTTCAACTGATAATGCTTATGTGGGGGCGGAAACGGCCTCGATTACTTCTATGGTGACTGGCCAAGTTGAAAAAGTGTTGGTCAGTGACACGCAAACTGTAAAGAAAGGCGATGTGCTGGTTTTGGTCGATCATCGTGATGCTGAAATTGCTGTAGCGCAAGCTCAGGCCGAATTACTTAAAGCACAGCGCCAGTATAAACAAAGTGCGGCCAACAGCAGCTCTCTAAACTCGCAAGTCTTTGTGAGTGATGACGCCATTCATAGTGCTGAAGCACAAGTGGCTAAAGCCAAAGCGGAGTTAGATAAAGCGCAAGATGACTTGAATCGTCGTCAGCAGTTGAGTGCGACAGGCGCGATTTCTAAAGAAGAATTAAGCACGGCACAAGCTGCTTTAAATAATGCGCAAGCAGGCTATAACTTAGCGCAAGCGGGTTGGGCGCAGGCTAAATCCAGTCAGAAAGCTGCGCAAAGTAACTTGGCTGCAAATGAAGCTTTAATTCAAGGCAGTAATGAAAATTCGACCCCGGATGTTTTGGTCGCTCAAGCAAAACTAAAACAAGCCTTGCTTGATTTAGAACGTACTGAAATTAAAGCACCATTTGATGGGGTAGTGACGAGCCGAAAAATTCAAGTTGGACAGCGTGTGGCGCCAGGTTCTGTGCTCATGGTGGTGGTTCCAATTTCACAGTTATATGTCGATGCAAACTTTAAAGAAAGTCAGCTTGAAAATGTACGCCCAGGGCAAAAAGCAGTTTTAACCTCAGACCTCTATGGTGACTCAGTTGAGTTCCATGGCACGGTCTTGGGCTTTTCTGGTGGAACAGGCTCAGCCTTCGCACTGATTCCTGCACAAAATGCTACAGGCAACTGGATTAAAGTGGTACAGCGTTTGCCTGTACGTATTCAACTCGACCCAAAAGAGTTGGCTGAACATCCTTTACGTGTTGGCTTGTCGATGGAAGCTCAAATCGATTTGAAATCGAAGTAGTTGCACATGAATAGCTATGTTCCCTATGGTGACTTAAAGGGTGGTCGCCTGATGTTGGCGGCTTTCGTCCTTGCATTGGCCAACTTTATGGTCGTGCTGGACATGACGATTGCCAATGTTTCTGTGCCTCATATTACGGGAAGCCTTGCAGTATCGAGTTCGCAAGGGACATGGGTGATTACCTCTTATGCCGTGGCTGAAGCGATTTGTGTTCCCTTAACAGGCTGGCTTGCAGGCCGTTTTGGAGGGGTAAGGGTTTTTACCTTAAGTCTGATTGGCTTCACCATATTTTCGGTACTGTGTGGTTTATCGACCAGTTTAGAAATGCTGGTCTTCTGCCGAATTGGCCAAGGTTTATTTGGTGGCCCGATCATGCCGCTCAGTCAGATGTTACTGATGCGGATTTTCCCTCCAGAAAAGCAATCCCAAGCGATGGGCATGTGGGCAATGACGACGGTGGTTGGCCCGATTCTTGGTCCGATTTTAGGGGGAACCATCAGTGACAACATGTCTTGGCACTGGATTTTCTTTATTAATATTCCCGTCGGTATAGCGTGTGCTTTTGCTGCGATGCGTCTACTTAAACCTGCGGAAACAGCAACGGCCAAACTCAAAATTGATCGCGGTGGATTGATCCTCCTGATTTTATGGATTGGGGCATTACAGCTCATGCTCGATTTGGGGCATGAACGCGACTGGTTTAATAGCCCTGCGATCGTGGTACTGGCTTTAACGGCTGTGATTGGTTTGGTGATTTTTACCATTTGGGAGCTGACCGAACGGCATCCAGTGGTGAATATTCAGATCTTTAGATACCGTAGTTTCACGATTTCTGTCTTGGCACTGGCCTTTGGCTTTGGTGCATTTTTCGGCAGTATTGTACTGATTCCGCAGTGGTTACAGATCAATTTGGGCTATACCGCAACTTGGGCAGGCTATTTAACGGCAACCATGGGTTTTGGCAGTTTAGCTATGTCACCCATTGTGGCGAAATTGGCAACCAAATATGACCAACGTGCACTGGCCAGTTTTGGTTTGAGCATCTTGGGTGGGGTGACTTTGATGCGCTCGTTCTGGACCACAGATGCTGACTTTTTTGCATTGGCACTGCCGCAAATCTTGCAGGGCTTTGCTGTACCATTTTTCTTTATCCCATTATCAAATATGGCGCTGTCATCGGTATTGCCGCATGAAATGGCATCAGCCGCAGGTTTAATGAACTTCTTAAGAACTATGGCAGGGGCGATAGGCGCCTCTATTGCTGTCACTATTTGGGACGACCATACCAAAGTTGCACGTAGCGAAATGGTCGGCAGTTTGCATACAGATCAAACCCAGTCGGTGTTGATGCAGCAGGGAATGAGCGCGGAAGGTGCATTAGGCTATATTTCTAGTCTGGTGGATAAAGAAGCGTTGACCTTGTCGGCAAACTATATTTTCCTGATCTTGGCCTTGGTGTTCCTATTTGCAGCATCTATTATTTGGCTCTGCCCTAAACCTAAAATAGGGGCAGGCGGTGGCGGGCATGCGCATTAAGGTAATAAAAAACCGCTTTCTTGAAGCGGTTTTTTATTATGCAATTTTATGATGTTTTTGATATCTCAAAACAATAGCGTTAAATAATCAAAGTTCTGACTTTGCACGTTTCAAGGCAGATTGCCATTGTTGTAAGTGAAACTCACGTTGATCTGGACTCATTTTGGGTTCAAAAGCACGTTCAAGCTGCCAAGACTGTGCAATTTCATCCAAACTTGAAAATACGCCACACCTTAACCCTGCCATGGCCGCTGCGCCCCATGCGGTCGACTCCTGCATCTTAGGGCGTAGTACAGGCACATTTAAAATATCGGCTTGAAACTGCATCAGCATGTCATTTTGGCTGGCACCACCATCGACGCGGAGCTCTTTCAGCGGCTGCTGGATATCGGCTTGCATGGCGGTCAGTACATCAGAGACTTGAAAGGCAATGGACTCTAAGGCTGCGCGAGCGATATGGGCCTTATTGGTTCCACGCGACATTCCACATAAGAGGGCACGCGCTTCACTGTCCCAATGTGGTGCACCGAGTCCAGTAAATGCCGGAACTAGCATGACGCCATCGGTATCTTGAACTGTACAAGCTAATTTTTCAACATCGCTACTTTTTTGAATAATGCCTAAATTATCTCGTAGCCACTGAACAATCGCACCGGCCATAAATACACTGCCTTCTAGGGCATAAGTGGTTTGATGTTGCGTTTTCCAACCCAGCGTCGAAAGCAGTTTGTTCTTACTGTATTGAACGGTCTCGCCTGTATTGAACAGCATAAAACAACCTGTGCCATAGGTATTTTTGGCAGTCCCAATGTCCAAACAGGACTGTCCAAACAGCGCAGACTGTTGGTCGCCTAATATGCCTGTAATCGGAATATTGGCACCGAGTAAGCCTGCCGCGGTATCGGCGACATAGGTGTCCGAGTTGATGATTTTTGGCAGTAATGCAGACGGAATATTAAATAGATCTAACAGCTCTTCATCCCACTGCTGGGTACTTAAGTTCATGAGCATGGTGCGAGAGGCATTGCTGACTTCGATGACATGTTGAGCACCTTGGGTAAGATTCCAAATCAGCCAACTATCAATCGTGCCAAAGGCCACATGCCCCTGTTCAGCCAGTGTGCGTAGACCATTGACATGCTCGAGTAACCAGACCAATTTTCCTGCACTAAAGTAAGGGTCAATTCGGAGTCCAGTTTTGGATTGAATCTTATCTTTTAAGTTTTGCTGTAGGAGCTGATTGCACCATTCAAATGCGCGACGGTCTTGCCAGATAATGGCTGGTGCAAGCGGCTGTCCTGTACGTTTATCCCATACGACAGTTGTTTCTCTTTGGTTAGTAAGACCAATTGCTTTGATGTCTTTGGCTAAAATACGAGCAGAAGCCAGAGCCTGCTGTACAACAGCAATTTGTGAGCTCCAAATCTCTTGGGCATCTTGTTCTACCCAGCCTGATTGTGGGGTGTGTATACGTGTTTCGCGTTGCGCCGTTGCCTGAACTTGACCTTGTTCATTGAAAATAATGGCACGACTCGAAGTGGTTCCTTGGTCGAGTGCAAGTAAGTAGCTCATAAATTATTTTATTGTTGGACTTGAAAACCAAAATATTAGCGCAATTATATAATTAAGCGCATCAATATGTGTGTTTGTTTAGAAAATAGATCGTATTTTCTAGCAACTATGCTATGATTACCGCTACTTTGGGGGTGTTTCTGGCTTCGACGCTGGTGATGAAACTCATAGATGCATGTCGAGAGCGCATTTTCTCTCGTAAATCAAATTTGCATTTTTTAGTCGCAAACGACGAATCATACGCTCTAGCTGCCTAAGGGCAGCTTGTCCGCCTCTCCGAATACTTGTGGTTAGAGAGTCCGACTGAAGCGCACGCACACAAGTCCGTATAAAACTAAGCCTCGGGGTTTTGTACTAAATTAAGAGGATCGCGATTTGTACCCTGTTCGTCGGGTCACAAAGAGTTAAAACAGTAGACGATATCTAAGCATGTAGTATTCTCGAGCGTAGTGCTGGCGGACGCGGGTTCAACTCCCGCCACCTCCACCAAAATTCTTTCCGAAGTAATCCATCGGAATCTAAAAAAGCCTTTAAACTCAATGTTTAAGGGCTTTTTTATTGGCTGTATTGTCCGATGCTGTCCTAAGCGATTTGACCCTATTTTTGCTTTGTGTGGGTAAAAATTGGCAAAATTTACCCAGAATTAACACAACAAATTCTGGTTAAAGATATGTCACTCACAGATGCAGAATGTAGAAAAGCTCAACCGAAAGACAAGCAATATCGTCTATCAGATTCACATGGTTTATCGCTGATTATTACGACTAAAGGTCAGAAGTATTGGAATGTCCGCTATACCGTTCATGGGCAGCGTCAATCTGAGTCACTAGGTCCTTACCCAGAACTTAGTTTGAAAAAAGCTAGAGAAATGGCTTATGAACTTAAGTATAAACATTCAAAGTCAGTACTTCATGAGGATATAAAGCCTTTCTTTAAAGAAGTAGCTGAAGATTGGTTTGAGAATCAGAAGGAAACATGGTCTCTAAAACATATTAGCAATGTACGAGCCTCTTTAGATGAACTTTATATTGCTCTAGGCAATAAACGCATCAATCAAATTCAGGCACCTGAAATATTGCAAATTATTAAAAAGATAGAGGCCAGAGGGTCGCTTGAAGTGGCAAAACGGACTTTATCCCGCTGTGGCATGGTCATGAAGTACGCGATTGCACACGGCTATCGCTACGATAATCCTGCAGGCGATTTAGTCTATGCACTAAAAAATAAGCGTGTGAAAAATTTAGCATCATTACCTGCTTCAGATATGCCTGAATTTCTAAGAAAAGTTAGAGCTTACCCAAGCGATCAGCAAACCCATCATGCCATTATCTTAATTATGCTGACAGGTGTTAGGGTAAGTGAATTACTGCAATCGCGCTGGGAAGAGTTTGATTTGGAGGGGCGTAAGTGGGATATCCCAGAAAAACGCATGAAGAATCGTCTTCCGCATCGTGTGCCGTTGACGGACATGATGATTGAGGAACTAAAAGCTTTAAGACTTACCCATAATCAGGAATTACTTTTTCCTCATCGTCTAAGTAATAAAGAACCGATGCGTAGTGAGTCTATTTTGGCCGTGATCAAACGTTCGGGCTATGCCGGTCGGATGACCACACATGGTTTTAGGTCACTATTCAGTACAGTCGTAAATGAGTCAAATCTGTTTAATCCCGATGCTATTGAACGCCAGCTTGCTCATGTTCCTCAAAACAGAATTCGCTCAGCCTATAACCGTGCACAGTACTGGGATGAGCGAGTGAAAATTATGGAGTGGTATGGGGAATATGTTAAAACATGGTTGCAATAATAAATTAAAAACAGATTTAGAGATCGTTAGGCTAACGATCTCTATCTATCAAAAATATTTAATACTTCATTTTACCTCTTTCATCCAGCAGTGTAGCTTCATATTCTTTCAGGATTAATTTTTCAATAACCTGATCTCTACGTAGATTTTTAAACTTTGCTAATTTTTCTAATTGTTCCTGCGTGCTTTTTGTAAGTGGGATATGATAAGGTTTTTTCGCTTTTCCAGAGTCTCTAAACTTCTTTTGACTCCAAGTTTTTTTCATACGCTCCATAAATAATTTCTTATCAGATGGGATTCCATAAGATTGATTGTCAAATGAAGCCAGAATTGCACTATAAAGTTCTTCATTATTTTGAGGTGGATGAAATGGGTTGATATTTTTATAGAATTTATTTAGATATTCCCATGCCCATGTTAATTGCATTTTATTTGATTTATCCAACCAGGCAGTCTCTTTTTCAGGAGTTTTAATTGTTTCCCATTCTCTTTTTTTATTTTGTATCAAGGTGATTTTTGAATTTATATCTAAAATAATTATAGAGTCTAATGTTGATAAAAAATCTTTATATAGTGTGTTATTAACTCCGATTGGTAATGTCAAATTAAGATCCAATTGAATTCTGGTTAATAACCATATTAATTTTCTATTATCATTATTATCTATCCAATCTAAGTGTTCTAAGGGAACTAAATTATTTTCCATATTGATTTTTAGATTTTTTATATACTCCTCTTTGTTTTGAAGATTATTTATATAGCTAATTAATATTTGTCTTTTTTGTGTGATTGATGAATGGGGTCCTAACGAGTATATTTTAAACATTTGTAAAAAAACCCATGCCCACTCAAAACCTCTATCTCCGAAACTTGCAAGACTTTCGGGAATAAAGCCTTCTTGTGTAGCTATCATCCAACCGTCATTACTATTACTTTGCATTTCTTATCACTATGTAGATTTATTTATAAATTATTAGTTATTTTTTTATAAAATTCTAGTAGATTTTTAGTGAATTTATAATAAATTTTAAGTGATATACAAATAGTGTTTTATATAGATATAGGCCATTTTTTACTGAAAATTGCCTTTTTATATGCATAAAAAGTAAAAATCATGATGTCAAATATCAATTTTCTAAAAACTAAGTCGTCGATGTGAATTTTTAGCCAATCCCTATGAAGAAGGATTAAAGTCAAATGATGGCTTACAAGTTGTGGCTTAAAATTAACTTTAGCTTGTTCATGTTGACCAAGTTTAGGCTAGTGAAGTGTCGGATTGTAATGTGTTCTTAAGGGGGAGTAGCTATCCAGCTTAGCTGGTTATTAATATTATTAAATACTTCTATATATCTTGATTCATATGTATAGGCTATATTTTATAAGCATATTTATGGCTATTAATTTTTTACAGAATAGTAAGTGATATGAATCCTAACATGATGAGTATCACGACATGAATTTGACTACACTAATTTGGAATGAATCTAATCTTTGTACTGCAATTGAAGATTTTGTTTATAGCGTTTGTTTTGAACAGATGAGTGAACAACAATTCAAACAGTCATTCAGTACATTATATGAAGCCTTTCAGTATTTCTATTCAGCACAGCTTCACTACACGGTATCCATCCAATATTTTATTCAGTGTAAGTACTGGATTGATCATTTTCTAAATGGGCAACCTGCATCATACATCTTAAATATTGATACTCAGCAAGTTCAAACCCTATGCTGTGTACTCTATCAATATCAAAATGAATACTGGAAAGAACAAGCTCGTTTTATCCAACAAGAAAACCAGAATCGAAATTCACTGTATCAGTATCTGACTAAACTCATTACACACTATTCTGAACTGTTATTTGTACGTGTTGATTTGGGTTATCTCGAAGAACAACAGGTCTATATAGGTATTCAAGATGTTCAACAGCATATGGATATTTTAAGAAGTCGTATAGCAAATCAAGATGGATGTTTCATAGGTTTACAGGGCTATGCATGGGCATTAGAGCAGGGGGTAGATAAAGGCTATCATTGCCATTTATTGCTGATCTATGATCCATCTAAACGTATGAGTGACTGGTATCTTGCTGATCAGGTTTGGCAAATGTGGAAAAGTATTACAGGTAATCTGGGATGGTACTTTAATTGTAATACTACGGAGCATAAGCAGCAGTTTAAGGAACTTAATCGATTAGGTGTAGGACATATCCAGTGCAATGTTGCATTGGAAATCAGTAATGCATTGAATGCTGCTATGTATCTGGTCAATCCTGAAAAGTATGCACAGCATTTACGAGTCAAAATACCGTATATGCGTAGCTTTGGTACGGGTCAATTTGAAGTGAATTGGCGTAGAGGTGTAGCAAAAACCTTACAGCAATGTGGATTCTAGGTTAGATCACCATTAAAAAGTTACGGCACTCCTAAGTATATGAAATAAATAACTTAGGATGTGTTTTACCATGACGACTTACAATGAATCTCAAACATTTTGTGAAATTGAAACCTTTATTCTGTCGATCTTAGCCAATCAAATCAATGTTGAACAATTCAAACAGCAGATCATTCCCTTGATTAAGAAATCTAGACGTTTCTTTGTAGATGGGAATAATTACATCGCAGCAATCATTGTGTTTAAGTTACTTGAGCAGATCATCTTTAAAGCGAATGCGTTTAAATTCTATGATTCTATTCAAGACTTACCTGAGCATGTAGTGGAAGGTTTTATCAAATACGTACATGATCAAGCTGGTTTGATTGAAGTGGACTATCAATATGATCAGAACGAGTATAAGAAACAGGTGAAAAAGGCTGAACGCTTTCTATTGGAGTGTATGCAGCAGCAGGATCAATTGACCATCTTTCCAATTTGTTTAGGGATTCAATCTGAAGCGCTATCAGTAATTCGCTTATATGGTCTAGATCTTTACCTCAGTGCTTTTCTAAAGTTAATTCGATCTAGAGATACTGAGCTGTTTCGTTCAATTCACTCTGTGATTTGGCAGATTAAACATGATCCAGAGCAGGGCTATTATGTTCAGTTATTCTGTATCTATGCTGGACAAGCACAAGCTGTCACTCTAACGGATCATGCACGTAGAATCGGTGAGCAATGGTTGGAGGTCACCAATGGTTATGGTGCCGTTTCATTCGAAGAGCATGATTTAAAAGGTATCTCAGTGAATTGTTTGGATGACAAGCAGATTCAACGCGCTTTGCAAGCTGTAAAAAACCGTTTAAACAGCCATGCCAATAATCATTACTTAAGAGTGACAAGGCATCGTAGAAAAACCTTTGATTGTCAGCGGATAGTTCTAAGTTTGGTTTAAATGGTTGCTTTCTGTTTTGAGCGACTGTTTGATCATTATTTATCTTTTATGATTTCGTCACCAATCCAGTTTAAAAAGTGGTTCACTTTGAGAATGTTCTCATGGGTACGTGGATAAACTAAGTGGTGTGCAGAGATGGGTACGGATAAGTCATCCGGAAAGACTTTGACAAGTTTGCCTGAATCTAGATAATTTTGGGTAAGTAAATTGCTTTCTAGGACAAATCCAAGCCCATGAGTTGCAGCTTCAAGTGACATATATGAGCGATCAAAACTAAAAGTATAAGGAAATTCAGGAATGCTTAACCCTTGATGTGCAAACCATTGGGGCCATGTCACGAGAGTGGACTTTGATAAAATTAATTCTTTTTTTAGTAAATCTTTAGGCTTAGAAACAGGACTGCGCTCAAGTAATTTGGGGGAGGCAAGAACTTCTAATTTTTCACTTCGAACCGTTCTAATTTCGACGCCTGTCCAATTCGGAATACCATGACGAATATCAATATCAATTTTATCTCGTGTGAAATGAAGGTTTTCATAAGAGCAAGATAAATTTACCTGAATGAGAGGATATTGTTCTTTAAATGATTCCAATCTTGGCAATAACCACAGAAGTCCAAAGCTAGGTGAAGAATGGATATATAAACTATCTTTTGGGCTTTTATCTGATGCTTGTTCAGTCGCTAACATCAAATTATGCAAGATAGTCGTTACATCTTGATAATAACGTTCACCAGAAGGTGTTAAGGTCACTCCGCGTGCGCCCCTTATAAATAAGCTTTGACCAATCATTTCTTCTAGTTTTGCTATTTGATGACTGACAGCAGATGGTGTGAGGCTCAAAACCTCTGCCGCTTTTGCCACATTTCCTAACCGAGCAGTTTGTTCAAACGCTTGTAAGGTTTTTATTGCAGGCACTTGATTGTAATTTTTTTCACTATTGTTCATTTAAAATTCCATTTTTCTTTCGAATATCAACTAAAAATATCATAGGCATGAATATTATTCATGCCTAGTTGAGTTTAACCTTATTGCTGCTCACTGTGAAAAAAGAGAATCTAGCGATGAATAAATATGTTGAAGAAAAGAGGAATAGACATGTTACTACAAGGAAAAGTAGCGTTAATCACAGGTGCAGCATCTGAACGTGGTATTGGTCGTGCAACAGCAGAAATCTTTGCACAGCAAGGCGCCAAAGTCATTATTGTTGATCTAGATCTTGCGCAAAGCCAGCATGCGGCTAAAGCATTGGGCGAAAGTCATTTAGGTCTAGCAGCAAATGTTGCTAATGAAGAACAAGCATACGCTGCTGTGGAACAAGCCCTTCAACACTACGGAAAAATTGATATTTTGGTCAATAACGCAGGCATTACCCAACCTGTAAAAACATTAGATATCAAGCGTAATGATTATGACCGTATTTTGGATGTCAGTCTGCGTGGAACGCTCATTATGTCTCAGGCTGTAATTCCCTCAATGAAAGAAAACGGTGGAGGAAGTATTGTGTGTTTATCATCCGTTTCGGCACAACGAGGTGGTGGTATTTTTGGAGGTCCACATTACAGTGCTGCCAAAGCTGGGGTTTTAGGATTAGGTAAAGCGATGGCGCGTGAATTTGGTGCTGATAATATTCGTGTCAACTCACTTACACCAGGTCTTATTCAAACAGACATTACAGGTGGTTTAATGAATGATGATCGTCGTCATGACATTCTTGCAGGAATTCCACTTGGTCGCTTAGGTAAAGCACAAGATGTTGCCAATGCAGCATTATTTTTAGCCAGTGATCTATCAGCCTATTTAACAGGTGTAACTTTAGACGTAAATGGCGGAATGCTGATTCATTAAAACTCAGTATTAGTATTAGAAAATTCAAAATAGAGACATGGCCACGAGAGGATATTGTGGCCAAATGTAAAGGGACTCGCATGATGGATACCGTATTTTCATCTGATACAGATGCTATTCGTAAATCTGCATATCGAAAAATTGCATTTCGGCTGATGCCATTTTTAATGCTTTGTTATTTTTGTGCTTACTTAGATCGTGTAAATGTTGGTTTTGCCAAACTTCAAATGATGAGTGATTTGCAGTTTAGTGAAGCTGTTTATGGACTCGGTGCAGGTATTTTCTTTATAGGATATTTTTTATGTGAAGTACCTAGCAATATTGTGCTTCACAAAGTTGGTGCTCGACGTTGGATTGCTCGAATCATGATTACATGGGGTATTTTGTCAGGCTGTTTTGCATTTGTTGAAACAGAATGGCAATTCTATACCTTACGCTTTTTACTCGGTGTTGCTGAAGCAGGGTTAGCGCCAGGTTTATTACTTTATCTTACATATTGGTTCCCCTCTTATCGTCGGGCCCGTATGACTGTGCTGTGGTTTATTGCGATTCCAATTTCAGGAATGATTGGTGGCCCTCTATCTGGCTTAATCATGGATCAAATGAACAATGTGCAAGGATGGCATGGCTGGCAATGGATGTTTGTGCTTGAAGCTATCCCTACAGTGGTTGTTGGTTTGTTAGTCCTCGCAGTTTTAAAAGACTCTGTGCAAGATGCACATTGGTTAACGAGTGCTGAAAAGAATTTAGTTCAGCAAGAAATCGCTCAAGATAATCAACAGAAAGAAGGGCATAGCAGTATTAAAGACTTCATTAGTGATAAACGCTTGTGGTTACTTGCTGGAATCTACTTTTGTGTCGTAATGGGACAATATGCAATTACTTTCTGGTTGCCGACATTAATTCGTAACTCGGGTATTAGTGATAACTGGCATATTGGCTTGTTGACCAGTCTACCTTATATGTGTGCCATAGTTGTAATGCTGTTAGCAGGTCGTAGCGGAGATCACTTTAGAGAGCGTCGCTGGCATTTAATTATTCCTATGTGTGCTGGTGCAATTGCACTGACCTTCGCAACATTGTTTGCCTCAAATCTAACCCTATCGCTAATTTGTTTATGTATTGCGGCATCAGGTGTACTCACCGCATCTTCTTTGTTTTGGATGTTGCCAACCAACTTTTTAGGTGGTGTTTCAGCTGCCGCAGGTATTGCTGGAATCAATAGTTTTGCCAATCTCGCTGGATTTTGTTCTCCGTTTCTCATCGGCTGGATTACCACTAATACAGGTTCGAATGCCATAGGTATGTTCTTAATCACAGCAGTCTTAGTTGTCGGCGCCAGCCTAGTACTGCGCGTTCCAGCAAAACTGGTTAATCGTTAATAAGAGAAGTTAATCATGTCAAATATTAATAAAGAAGCTCGTATTGCTGAACTACAGCAACGTGCATATAACATTCGTCAACATGCGTTACGTATGGGACAAGTACAGGGTCAAGGTTATGTTGGACAGGCCTTAGGTGCAGCTGATCTACTTGCAGTTTCTTATTTTCATGCAATGAAATATCAGCCTGAGAACCCTGAGTGGGAAGGACGAGACCGCTTTTATCTTTCAATAGGTCATTATGCAATTGCTTTATATGCTGCTTTGATCGAAGCAAAAGTTATTCCACTTGAAGAACTTGAAACGTATGGTTCTGATGACAGTCGTTTACCTATGTCAGGCATGGCAACGTATACCCCGGGTATGGAAATAACAGGGGGATCATTGGGTCATGGTTTAGGCATTGCGGTAGGTGCTTGCATCGGATTAAAGCAAAAGAAATCAGAGTCTTTTGTTTATAACTTCCTATCAGATGGTGAGCTCAATGAGGGCTCGACATGGGAAGCCGTCATGTCGGCTTCACATTGGAAATTAGATAATCTAATTGCAATTATTGATGTGAATAATCAGCAAGCCGATGGGCATTCAAGTGAAATTCTAGCTTTTGAACCAATTGTAGATCGTTGGCAGTCTTTTGGTTGGTATACCCAACGCGTAGATGGCAACAATATGGAAGCTTTACTTGATGCTTTCGATCAAGCGAAAAGCCACGAAGGAACATGCCCAAGAGTCATTATTTGCGATACCAAAATGGGTAAAGGTGTTTCATTTTTAGAAAGCCGTGAAAAAACACATTTTATTCGCGTGGATGAGCGCGAATGGGATGAAGCTTTAAATATATTAACCCATTACGGCAAATAAGGAGTCTAGATCCATGAGCCAATTAGCGAACTCTCCTAAGAAAAAATTAAAAACGTCTGCAATGATTGCTTCGATTGCTGCAGAAGGGCAACCAACCAAGTCTGCACCATTTGGACATGCTTTAAATGCACTAGCGAAAGAGCGTGATGATATTGTTGGATTATCAGCAGATCTATCCAAATATACAGATTTGCATATTTTTGCGAACCAAAATCCTGACAAGTTCTTTCAAATGGGAATGGCAGAACAACTCCTAATGAGTGCTGCTGCTGGATTAGCTCGAGAAGGCTTCGTTCCTTTTGCCACGACTTATGCTGTCTTTGCTTCACGCCGAGCTTACGATTTTATCTGTATGGCGATTGCCGAAGATAATCTAAATGTGAAAATTGTAGCAGCCCTTCCTGGTTTAACTACAGGATATGGACCAAGTCACCAAGCAACAGAAGATATTGCCATTTTCCGTGGAATGCCAAACCTAATGATCATTGATCCATGCGATGCATTGGAAATTGAACAGGCTATTCCACAGATTGCTGCTCATCAAGGTCCTGTTTATATGCGCTTGTTGCGTGGTCAAGTTCCATTGGTACTGGATAAATATAATTACCAATTTAAATTGGGTAAGGCCCAAGTCATTAAACCTGGTAAAGATCTTTTGATTATTTCTACTGGATTACTAACTATGCGTGCGCTTGAGGCTGCTGAAGAACTTGAAAAAGAAGGAATTGAGGTTTCAGTTCTACATGTCCCAACCATTAAGCCTCTTGATGAAGAAACGATTTTAGCTGAAGTTGCAAAAGGAGGTCGACCTGTACTTACTGCTGAAAATCATTCTGTGGTTGGGGGCTTAGGTGAAGCAGTTGGAACCTTGTTATTAAGAAATGGGCAACATCCACGTTTTGACATGATTGGGTTACCCGATGCATTTTTAGATGCAGGTGCACTGCCAACACTACATGATCGTTATGGTATTTCTACAGAAGCCGTTAAAGAGAAAATTAAAAATCATTTAACCTAAGAGAATCCAATTCTGTTAGTGAATTGAGCATGGTATGTGACAGGAGTCCCGCCATGCTGCAATTTTATCACACCACTTTTACTCCATTTAATCATTCAAAATAGCTCATTCAATTAGCTGTTTAGGGAAACTTATATTCAAAATTTGCAGGGATTGTGCAATGAAAAAAAGTAATTTTTTATGTCTTATAGGTGTACTTATTGGAACAAATACAGTTTGTTTTGCTGAGAGCTTATTTGATGTGAATCGGACAAATTTAACAGGGGACTGGGGTGGTGAACGAACAGCTCTAGCAGATAAAGGAATCAAATTTGATGGTAGTTCTAATCTCGATATTGCTTACTTAGCAGATGGTGGATATGCCCCACGACAAGACCCAACATATGTTAGCCAGTTTTCACTGGGTTCAATCTTAGATTTAGAAAAGTTGTTAAATGTAGACGGGGTGAGTGTTCGAGCATTAGTTATGGCAAGACAAGGACAGAGCGTATCAGTAGAACAGATTTCCGATCCGCAAGCACCACAATTGGCCAATGTACAGGCAAACTATGGTCGAGGTAATTCGGGTACAAGGCTTGCGGAACTGTCGATTGAAAAGAATTTTAGGAACGCAGCTACCAGTATTCGAGTTGGGCGTTTTGCCATGGGAACCTATTTCAATGTGATGTCTTGTGACTTTCAAAATAATTCATTTTGCGGTGCACAAATGGGGAAATGGCAAGGTAGTAAATGGATTAATGCACCTGTAAGCCAATGGGCTCTAATGTCTAAATATAGTTTTAACCCTGAGGCATTTATACAATTTGGTGTATTCGAATATAACCCAAAAAACTTGGAAGAAAGTGAAGGTTGGAATTTTAGTACGAATGATGCAGATGGCGTGAATATTCCGGTTGAATTTGTATGGCAGCCTAAAAAAGGAATAAATGAATTACCAGGGATATATCGTCTTGGTGGATTTTACAATACAGCTCATGATGTTAAAAATCAGAAGGATATTGTTACTGGAGAGCCGCAAGATCATACATATGGTATGTGGGGAGTTGCGGAACAACAATTAACCCAAAAAGACTCAACTCATCAGGGATTGTATGCCTTTATGAACTTTAGCTTTCATGATCAAACCACTAACAAAGTTGAAAATATGCAACAAATGGGGTTGAAATATGTTGGACTTTTAAATCATCATCCTAATGATATTGTTGGTTTTGCTGTGAATAGAGTTGATGTTAGTGATCGTTACAGTCAAATACACCAAGTCCTTAACAAGGAGGCTGAATATAACATTGAGTTGAACTATTCATATTTCCCAATGAAATGGTTGATGCTTAGACCTAATATTCAATATGTAATCAATCCTGGAGCAACGAATTATGTTGATAATGCTTTAGTGCTAGGCTTAAGCTCGAAAATTATTTTTTAAAAATATGTCTACTAAAATTTGGGCGGTGTTTTTAAGCTATTGATATTAA
Source organism: Acinetobacter sp. Gutcm_16 (assembly GCF_028649355.1). Classification (NCBI taxonomy): domain Bacteria; kingdom Pseudomonadati; phylum Pseudomonadota; class Gammaproteobacteria; order Moraxellales; family Moraxellaceae; genus Acinetobacter; species Acinetobacter sp. Gutcm_16. Next base: position 59,475 of record NZ_JAQSUV010000033.1, read on the forward strand.
AATAAATAATATTGTTATGGTTAAAAGAAGGGAATATTTTTATTCCCTTAATTAATGGAAAATCTTCGTTATCAATAGCTAAAAATTATAGGTATAGGTCAATCCGCTGTTGGTGGTGATGGTCACCTCACGCACATTTTCAGCAGCGCAACCGAGATAGACTTGGGCCACTGAGCCATAGCGCATATTTTGATAATAATAAAAGCCTTTGGTTCTACAATTACCGCGATTGATTGATACCTTGGTCAGGGTGGTTGGATCATCATTTAGTGACATGATATTGAGTTTATCCACATAGCCTGTCCCGGAATATTGCGAATGATCACGACGGACACGGACTTCGAATTCTTCCTGTAAAGGTGGTTCCTGTGACAATTCCGTCATTTGCTCAGCATCAGCACCATTTTCTAAAAATGATTTATCAACGACAAAATCATCCTCGGATTGATTGGTCATCTCAGACTGATCAGAAGTGCTATTTTCAGCAGAGGCCGTATTTTGCTCTGCTGTTGCTTTGGGTTCTACTGTGGCTTGAGATTCTTTGGCTGGACTACATGCGGTTAAGCCCAGTATTAATACGCTGGATAAAAGAATCGGGTGTATCAGTTTCATGGCTGAATTCCTAAAAAATTGCTTATTTCATAAATAAAGTCGTCGTTCGTTCTTAGTGGTTATTTACATTTACCTTTATGAACCGATTGCACCAAACGTGGTTCAGTTTTGTCTGCATCTAGACCTAGGCAAACGGCTTTCTTACTTTTGATTGAATTAGAAATCAGTTCTTCACCCTGAATCGGATTAGCACCACCTACGTTATAAACTTGATAGCGTTTGCCAGTAGTGGTCTTAAAACTAAAGACATCACCTGATTCACTAAAGCCTTCGATCTTTTTGACGATGACGGTTACTTTATTAGATTGTGCAAACAGTGAAGTACAGATCAGACTAAGGCCACAGGCCAAGATGAGTTTTTTCATTTTGTTATTCCTATGGCTTAGTTCTTAAAAATGGTTACAGGCCAAACCACCGCTTTACCGAGGTTGTAGGCATAGCTGTAATGTGCGGTACTGCTGCAATTCTTGAAATATACTGAGCAAATCAGTGCGATCAGCACATAGCCGATAATTAAATAGTTTTTCATGTGTTTCCCCAGATGCTTGAATTTATGACTGGCATTGCTGAACAGCGTGTGCCATCACCACATTGAAATCTTCTGGTGGCTGCATGGTTTCTCGAACCGTGACATCAGCCATTTTTTCCATGAATTCAGGCGAGTAATGCGCTTCGATTTTGTCGTAAATACAGCCGCAAGTAGAGCGGTCTAAACCACCCGCCTGACAGCCTGCTTTAAAGTCACGTTTGACTTTGCTGTCACAGGCAGTCAGCAGGGTGCTACTCAGGACAATAGTTGTTAGCCCAAACCAAGTTTGATATTTCATTTCTGTTCCAAATCATTGTTATCTATTGTTCTAAAGTCATACGGATGGGTTTATTTATGCCAGCCTGCCAGATAAATCAGCAGCCATAGTCCGCCAAGCACAAAAACAAAGGGGCCTAGCATCGCCACCACGACGACAATTAAAATGAGCTGTGCGATCAATTTCATAATGTTGTTCCAGCACAAAGCAGCCCCTGAATTAAAAACTCAGTGGTTGAACAGTGCGGTGAAATTAATCAGTGCACAGGACAAGACAATAAAGTCGGAATCGGAATGAAATGCCGAAGTTTGGGATGGTGTAAAAATGAAGCGAGTGCAGAGGAAGAAAGCACAGTAAATTGAATCATGATTGATGACTCCTTGGAATTATAAGAAGTTCTACCGAATCACTGTCAATTGATTATGGTGGCAGAACGAGAAGGGGTTGACAGACTGGGATCCAAGGAACCAGCACGCACAAGGCGTCCCCCTCCCGTCCTACCGCAACAACAGGGGGACACGAGGGTTCCACGACATACAAAATTACTTTCATATACCGTGCTGGATCTGCGGTCTGTCAAAACCGACTGGCAATGTAGGCCAGCCCTTGCATCATAATCGCTGATAAAAATCAGGTCAATTGATCCCTGTATCCAGTCGTTAAAATTGATCTAAAAAAACATCGATTAAAATCACATTCTAAAAAAATACAGATACATATCATTTGAATGAGAAGTATGTGGCTCCTTTAAAACAGCCCTATGCAATAACCCGATTTACGTTTTGCCTGCTTTCCCCCAAAGCAGGCTTTTTTTATTTCACTCATTTTTATTACAGGAATTATTCAGATGAGTTTGCCATGTCCTTATTGTCAGTCCCGAGACACGGTACTGCTGGAATCTCCACAACATTTGGTCATCAACAGCAATTCACCTTCAGCGCAAAACAATGTGATGTCACCTCTAGCACTGGCGACCTTAGGAATCAGTGTTTCGAAAAGTTTAAACATTCCCCCGATTGCAGGCGCCCTGGTCGGGGTGCTGATTGGTGGCATTTGGATGCTGGTGACGGAGGATGAAGTTCAAAACAACTCTCATCCTGTTTATACCCGACATTATTATTGCAATGACTGTGACCGCGATTTTAGTCCAAGCATCCGTAACTAATTTTTAAATGAATTTATCCAATTACCTTTTACAGCAATTCAAATTTTTATAGGAATTAAAATCATGGCACATCAACTTGAACAAATGGCCTATGTCGGTGAAACCCCTTGGCATGGCTTAGGCAACCAACTGACTCACAATCAACCGATTGAGGTCTGGGCACAACAAGCAGGTATGGACTGGCGCATTGAATCTTCAGATGTCAGCTATATGGCTAAAAATGATCGAGGACAAAGCATCATTATGCCTTATGAAGAACAACGCGTTTTATACCGTTCTGATACCCATGCACCGCTGTCTGTGGTCAGTCAGCGTTATCAGGAAGTGCAACCCAAACAAATTTTAGAGTTTTATCGTGATCTCACTGAGCAATCGGGCTTTGAATTAGAAACTGCGGGTGTACTCAAAGGTGGTAAGAAGTTCTGGGCATTGGCACGTACAGGACAAAGCTCAGCTTTAAAAGGTAAGGATGTCAGTAATGGCTACATACTTTTGGCTACAGCTTGTGACGGGACACTCGCCACTACAGCACAATTCACCAGTATTCGTGTCGTGTGTAATAACACCTTAGCCATTGCCTTGAAGGGACAAAACTCAAGTGCAGGTGTGGTTAAAGTCCCGCACAGCACTAAGTTCGATGCAGAGAAGATTAAACAGCAATTGGGGATTTCAGTCCGTGCATGGGATGAGCACATATATGAAATGAAACAACTCAGTCAGCGTAAAGTGACGCAGACCGAAGCAGCCGCTTATTTTGATGCCGTGTTTAACAATACCAGCCTGAGTCCAATAGAGCAGGACGAAGGCATTATTCAGTTCTATCGTAATGTCGCCACCCAAGCCAACCACACAACCAAAGCTGAAAATAAGACTGAACCGAATGGACGTGCCATGTCTAAAGTCATGACTATGTTTAACGGGCAGGGTCGTGGGGCCGAACTCAATTCACTCGTGACGAGTGGGTTGACGTTATTTTACGTACTGTTGGACTAGAACCACAGAAGCTATCAAAACGAGTACGTATGCACTTTATTGCACGTCTCGCAGCACTTGTAGAACCTAATTATAACTATATAGAACTTGGGCCGCGTGGTACCGGAAAATCATATTTCTTTAGTGAGTTTTCACCATATGCCACATTGATTTCAGGGGGACAAGCAACCAAGTCTGCGCTGTTTTACAATAACGCACGTCGTAAGGTTGGCTTGGTTGGTTTTTGGGATACGGTAGCCTTTGATGAAGTAGGTGGCATAAAAGTCAAGGATCCAGATACCATTCAAATTATGAAGGATTTTATGGCAAATGGTCGCTTCTCTCGGGGAGCTGAAGTCATTGCTGATGCTAGTTTAAGCTTTGTCGGTAACTTTGATCTTTCCATTAGTCAGGTAGTTAACTCTGTAGAGTACGATCTTTTTCAACCATTACCGGCTGAGTTCGATTTGGCAATTATGGATCGATTTGCTGCCTATATTCCTGGCTGGGAAATGCCAAAAAATAGCAGTGATTTTCTCACGAATAACTATGGATTTATCACGGATTACTTAGCAGAAGCATTTCACTATCAGTTTAAACATACCAATCGATATGAAGAAGTTAGTAAACGTATTCAGCTTGGTAAGGCTGTTGAAGGGCGAGATGAAAAAGGTATTAAAAAGACAGTATGTGCCTTTTTGAAAATTCTTCATCCAACAGGAATTCCCTCTGATGAAGAATTTGAAGAATATGTAGCTTATGCGGTTGAATGTCGTCGACGCGTGAAAGAGCAAATGAACAAACGCAAACCTGATGATGAGTTTGCCAATATTAATCTTTCATTCATCAATGCGCAGGGACAAGAAATTATAGTGTATTGTCCTGAGTCTAAAGAGGCAGCAGCAACACAGCAACCATTTAGAAGACAGCTTAACGAAAAATTTGCGTCTGAACGTGATCAAGAAACAAAAACAAGACCAGAGCAATTTACATCGATACCTGCTGAGATAGAAGTTAAATCAATAGTTCCAACCTCTGATTTAACTGTTATTCAAGATAAGCTGATTGAGCAGCATTTTACAATTATGTATGGGGATGTTGGTCATAGCTATGAATCAATTATTGGTCCTTATCTAAAAGAAGTGAAGACACTCATTATTGAGGATCCATACATTCGGCTTCCACATCAGATCCAAAATTTCGTTCGCTTTTGTGAATGTGCTTTAAAGGCTGGAACTGTTAAAAAAATTCATTTAATTACAGGGTATGATGATAATACGCAGTTAGCCGATATTGCAGAGAAGTTGGGGGAGTTGAAACAAAGTTTGCTTGAAATGGATGTTGTGCTTGATATTGATTTAAATCCTAACATCCATGATCGTGAAATTCGTTTAGATAATGGCTGGATCATCAAAATAGGCCGAGGACTAGATTTTTATCAGAAACCAGGAGGGTGGTTCGAAATAGGTTCAAATGATTTAAGTCTTAGGAAATGCCTTGAAACTAAAGTAGATATTTTTCGTGTTGGTTAATTTGAATATTTTTTATTTGAAAGAATGGAAGACTTTTGCTTAAGAGAGGGCTATTCAGACGTCATCATTAGATTGCTCTTATTGTGTTGGTGGGTAACGTTGGGTTAAAAATAATAAAAAATCAAATATTAAGATTTTGAAATAATTAATATTTTAATATTAGTTCAACTGCCACCATCACAGCTACTTTACTAAATATGGCTATGTATTACGTTATTGATAGCTGGAATGTTAAAGTCTAAAACGTGTTATTATTTTATATAAAATTATGAAATATATAAAAATATAGGTTTATTGTTTGTTTGTTTGTTTGTTTGTTTGTTTGTTTGTTTGTTTGTTTGTTTGTTTGTTTGTTTGTTTTAATCAATATTATGAAAAAATTATAACAGTAAGAGAAAATAATTTAATAAAAATGGTGTGCTTTTTTAATTTGGTGTGTTGTAACTAAATTTTCATATATATTTAACTAGACATTAATTATTCAATTCAAAAACTTTTCTTTAATCTGGCTTGGAGAATGGAATTGCTTGTTACCCGTTATAAGCCTTGGATCATGATCATACTACTGGTTTTGCTCGTCAGTTTTGCCACATATCGCTGGTGGCAAGGACCATTGTTACCTAGTTATGAAGTCGTATCTAGTCCATTGATTCAGATAGTTGTTGCTTCAGGACGGGTAGAGAAAGTATCTCGGACTCAGATTGGTAGTGAAATTACAGGGGTTGTTCTTGAGCGCTTGGTTCAAGAGGGAGATCGGGTCTATCGAGGGGATGTTCTTTTAGTACTGAAATCTGATGAAATTTCAGCGCAGGTGCGGCAGGCAGAAGCTGAATTAAAGGAACTCGCAACCACTAGACGTCCGCAAGCAGAAGTCGATTTAGCGAATGCCAAAGTGCAATTAGAACAGGCTCAAAGAGAGGCGGTACGCAGACGAAATACCGAATTAGGAATATTATCAGCAGAGGAAAGGGAGAAATCGATAGAGGCAGAAAAACTCGCCCGTAATAATTTGGAATCAGCTCGATTAAAAGTTGCTTCACTTGCCCGAGATAAAGTTGAAGAGACAAAATTACGTGAACGACTCGCTGCATTACAAGCGCAACTCGCCAAGACCAAAATTCGCGCAGAAGTTTCAGGTATTATTTTAACCCGTAATGTTGAGCCAGGGGATTTGGTACAACCGAGTCAGACTCTCTTCACTATTGCACTGGATGGTGCGACTGAAATACGAGTGCCATTTGATGAGCGAAATTTACCACTGCTGGCTTTACAACAAAAAGCAGCAGTGATTACGGATGCCTATCCAAATCAACCTTTTCCTGCCCATATTAATTTTATTGCCCCAAGTATTGATGCTCAACGTGGCACAATAGACGTTCGATTAACAGTTGATCCAGTCCCTGATTTTTTGCGTCAAGACATGACGGTATCGGTAAATGTTGAAACCAACAAGCGCGAGCGAACCCTGGTCATTCCAAATGATGCTTTAAGCAGTATAAGTGGAAACAAGGCTATGGTTATTTTAGTAAGAGATAGAAAAATTCAACGTCATCCCATCACACTGGGTTTACGTGGTTTGGTCATGTCGGAAGTTGTAGTTGGATTGAAAGAAGGTGATCACGTCCTTACCGATGCAGAATCAGTGCTTAAAGATGGAACTCGTGTCCGAATAGAGCAAACTAAACGTGTTCTGCAGAGTCAAACGGATCCGACAAATAGCAAAAACGAATTACCGGTGAAATTCGATTGAAAAACTTTTTTGGGCGACTTTGGACAGAGTGGACTATTGCAATCAGTTTTCTGCGAGAGGGTCGCACACAGTCGATGATGATTACCATTGGCATCGCGGTGGGGGTGGCAGTCATTGTGTTCATTAGCGCCTTAATTCAGGGCTTACAATCGAATATTGTAGAAAGGACTTTAGGGACGCAGGCGCATATTCGTTTGCTTTCACCAGATGAGGTGAATCACATTGTGCCACCAGCAGCAGGAACACTTCAGTTGTTACAAGAAGATCAGCGTGCGCAACGCTTACGCTCTATTAATAATTGGCAGCAGATTACTGAGACTTTAGATCAGTTGCCCGTGTTGACGGCGGTTTCTCCTGTGATCTCTGGTCCTGCATTTGTACAGCGTGGAGAGGCGATTCAATCGGTTGCTTTGGTTGGTATCAATCTTGAACGTTATCAACAAATTATTCCGTTAAAGCAATATATGGTGAGTGGTGAATTACGGGTCAGTGCGGATAATGTATTAATTGGGCGTCAATTGGCCAAAGATTTGGGTGTGGAAGTCGGGAGCAAATTAAGGTTAGATACTGGGCAACAGAAAAATGCGGTGGTGAATATCTCTGGGATATTTGAACTGGGCGTGCGTGAATTGGATGCGCGCTATGTCTATCTAGATTTGAAACAGGCGCAATCTTTACTTAATTTGCCGGGCGGCGTGACCGTGATTGATCTGACGATTCAGGATATTTTTCAGGCGGATCAAATTGCCTCACAAGTTGGACGCCTGACAGGATTAAAAGCAGAAAGCTGGATTGAAACCAATGCTCAATTAATGAATGCGATTACTGCTCAAAGTCTTTCTACAAACATGATTATTGTTTTTGTAGGGATTTCAGTCGCTTTTGGCATTGCCAGTGTGATGTCGGTGAGTGTGGTGCAACGGACTCGGGAAATCGGTATTTTACGTGCGACGGGGGCGACACAAGCACAAATTTTAAGAGTTTTCTTGTTTCAGGGAGCAATTTTTGGTCTGCTTGGTTCGATGCTTGGTAGTGTAGTCAGTTATGGTTTGATCTGGGGATTTAATCAGTTTGGTCCCGGCTTGTTTTATATTTCGATTTCAATCAAGCTTATCTTGTCGGCATTATTCTTGGCGACAGTGACAGGTATTTTGGCTGCTGCAATACCATCCCGTCGGGCTGCTGCACTTGATCCTGTGGAGGCAATTCGTCATGTTTGATCCATCTCAGGAAGTACTGCGTTTAGAAGCATTGCGAAAGTCTTACAATGTTGGGCAGCCTAATGAAGTGGAGGTATTACATGGAATTGACCTGTGTATTCAACGGAATGACTTTGCTGCATTAATTGGTCCTTCTGGTTCAGGCAAAAGTACTTTACTGAATATTCTCGGCTTATTAGATCAGCCTAGTCGTGGTGAGTTGTACTTGTTGGGGCAGGCTACAAGCCGTATGGATGATACGGCTCGGACAGCATTACGAGGCAATAGTATAGGTTTTGTGTTTCAGTTCCATCATCTTATACAGGCTTTTACTGCCTTACATAATGTACTCATGCCATTAATGCTGAAGCAAGGTAAGCCAGATCAATCTGCGTTGCAATATGCCCATGAATTATTGGCCGCTGTAGGGTTAGATAAGTTCGCTGACCGTAAACCTAATGAGCTTTCTGGAGGGCAGCAGCAACGCGTAGCGATTGCACGTGCACTGATTACTCAGCCTGCACTATTGTTGGCCGATGAACCGACAGGTAATCTGGATACTCAAACTGCTGCGGAAATGTTTGAATTATTTCGTAAAGTACATCGCGAACATGACTGTGCAGTCTTATTGGTGACTCATGATCCTAGATTATCGGCGACCTGTGATCGAACCATTAATTTGGTGGATGGGAGAATTCAGAGTGATTCCAAACACGAGATGGAATGAGCCGGAATGTAGATCACTCTTCTGGTAAAAGCAGTTCAAAACATTGAGTAGACATCAAAATTCTAGCACGATATAAGAACAAACTTGTAAATCGATAAATTATAACCCTGTGTAATTTGAATAAAATATTTTTCAGATTTAGTTCACTAAATCTAATCTAGAGAAAAAATGAGTACAAGATTTTTCAATATTAAGAGTATTTAAAAAAAACAAAGGTTTACTGCTTCTGATCATTTCTTTTTGGCTGTACTAAGCGGATTAATTCGCACAATACAGCTCGTACAGCTTTTGCATCAAACTTAAGACCTTGGGATCACTCAGACGATAGAAAATCTGTTTACCCTCACGTCGTGTGCTGACCATGTCAGCCTTACGTAGGACAGTCAGTTGTTGTGAAAGTGTAGGTTGATGAATGTCAGTGGATTCTTCAATTTCCTGAACATTCATTTCCCCATCCACCAGGACACATAAGATTTTCAGGCGATCAGGATTGGCCAAAACTTTCAGGCATTGGCTGACGAAATCGACTTGAGAAAAATCAATTTTGGCATTTTCAGCAATCATATCCATAAATGTCCTCACAACTTTTGATGTAGCCCGTGCAGTTTACATAATTTACCATAAAACTGCTTGATTAATATTTTTTATTATATAATATAAAAAAGTATATTGTATAGGGATTAATTCATCATGCATGACTTCCTCATCGCATTTATTGGCGGCTTAATGCTCGGGCTTTCCGTGGTTGGCTATCTTTATGTCAATGGCCGTATTGCAGGTATCAGTGGTTTGATTGGGCAAGTATTAAACTCAAAAACCATGTTTAAAACTCCTGCAATCTGGTTTTTATCAGGCTTAATCCTCACACCATTTATTTATGGTCTGTTTGTACAACCTGAAATCGAATTGAATGCCAGCCCACTGATGATGATTGTGGCAGGTCTGCTGGTGGGTTTTGGGACGCGCTTAGGTTCGGGCTGTACCAGTGGTCACGGAATTTGTGGCATAAGTCGCCTGTCTAAACGTTCTATCATCGCGACCATGACTTTCATGTTTGCAGGTTTTGTAGCTGTTTATATTATCCGTCATATCACAGGAGCATTCTAAAATGAAAAATCTGTTTGCCTTTTTATTTGGTGCACTGTTCTCTGTGGGGTTGATGGTATCGGGTATGTCCAATCCGAAAAAAGTACTCGATTTCTTGGATCTGTTTGGTGACTGGGATGCCAGTCTGGCTTTTGTCATGATGGGCGCGATTGCGGTGGCCTTTATTCCCTTCCAGAAAGTATTACGTACGGCACAACCGAAAACAGTATTTAATGAACCTATTGATTTACCTAAAAATAATCAGATAGATAAGAAGCTGATCACGGGTGCGGTTTTATTTGGTGCAGGTTGGGGAATTGCTGGCATCTGTCCAGCACCAAGTTTCACCTTGATCGGTTTGGGCCACTATCAAGTGCTGTATTTTATTGTAGCAATGCTGGTGGGTGTATGGATTCACCGTAAATGGTCAGGAGCTTAACAATGTTAAACTTACCTATAGTAAAAGATTTTTTTCATGAAGATACCAATACCTTCAGTTATGTTGTACGTGATCCTGCGACTAAAGCCTGCGCCATTATTGATAGCGTTCTGGATTATGATCCGGCATCAGCAAGTACATCAACTATTCATGCCGATAAAATTATTGCCTATATTAAAGAGCAGGGTTTAACGGTTGAGTGGATTCTCGAAACCCATGTACATGCTGATCATCTGACTGCAGCGCAATATCTCAAAGCTGAGTTAGGTGGCAAGATTGCTATGAGCCAGAAAATTGGCATTGTACAGGACACCTTTGGTGCGATTTATCATCTGGATATTAAACAATGGAATGCCCAGCAGTTCTTTGATTATTTATTTGAAGATCATGAGTCGTTCCAAATCGGAACATTGAAAGCCTATAACATTCCAACACCGGGACATACGCCTGCTTGCCTGAGTTATGTGATTGGCGATGCAGTCTTTGTGGGTGATACGTTGTTCATGCCAGATTATGGTACTGCCCGTTGTGACTTCCCGCGAGGCAGTGCAGAACAACTTTATGATTCGGTACAAAGCCTGTTTCAGTTGCCAGAAGATACCCGGGTCTTTTTATGTCATGACTATTTGCCTGAAACACGTGAATCATATGTATGTCAATCTGATATACAGACGCAGAAAACACAGAATATCCATATTCATCAGGGAATCAGCAAAACTGAATTTGCTCAGATGCGAAATCAGCGGGATTCAGGACTGAGTATGCCTAAACTGATTCTGCCCTCGATTCAGATCAATATGAAAGCAGGGCAGTTTCCTGAGCCTGAACAAAATGGTGTTTCTTACTTCAAGCTTCCTCTTAACTACTTCAAATAAGCTTGTGTCGTGATTCAACAAAAAGTTCAACTTTTATTGAATCATTTTTGTGGATAAAGGAGAGGGCGATGTGGGCATTAATACTGGAAGGATTGGCAATTGGTGGCTTGCTGGGTTTAACCGGTGCTGGTGGCGGCATTTTGGCTGTACCCGCACTTATGGCGAGTCAGGGTTGGACCGTGGCCCAAGCTGCGCCGGTGGGATTGATTGCAGTCACGCTGTCCACTTTGGTCGGAACGTTCGAGGGTTTATTCAAGCGTATTGTGCGTTATCGTGCTGCGCTCTGGATTGCTCTCATTAGTATTCCTTCTGCACGTTACGGGGTGCAGCTGGCTGCTATTGTTTCTCCGGTCTGGCTGACACTGGCTTTCAGTTTAGTGATGCTGATTGTGGCTTACCGGATCTTCTTTAATAAAGTCCATGATCATGGAAATGCACCGTGCAAGGTCAATCAAACCACTGGTCGCCTGATCTGGGATGCCAAAACTGCCTCGTTCCTCGCCGGTATTGGTGTCGTGGCGGGTTTACTGACCGGTTTGCTTGGTGTGGGTGGGGGATTTGTCATTGTTCCAGCCCTGCGTAAATTCACAGACCTGGATATGCGCAGTATCGTTGCGACTTCCCTGATGATTATTTTCCTGATTGGCGGGGTCAGTATTTATGCCCATGTGCTGGATGGATTTCAATATCCTGTTTCGGTCACGCTGACTTTTGTCCTGGCCTGTACTGTGGGGATGTTGATTGGACGCAGTCTGATGCATCGGATTGACAGTAACAAAGTACAGAAAATATTTGCCACCACCGTGGTTGGGGTGGCGATGTATTTAATCTATTCCGCACTCATGGGGTAGTTCTGTACGCTGTCTAGATAAAAATGCCTGAGTTGATGCCTGTTGGATATGATCTGTCTCATCTGGCTTGATATCTAAACAGCGGTAGCATATGAGAAGACGTTAGCAAAACTAAGGTTTGCATAGCCTGATCGTATCAACAGGGTTGAAACAAGCTGGTTGGGCATTGAAGCTAAACAGCTTTTAATCTGCCTGACCCTAGTTTATAAAATATGAATATGATGCACGAGGAAGAATGAAAATGATGAAAACTGCAGAGCAATTGATTCTGAATGCGAAAAGCCGGATTCAGGAAGTGAGTGTAGCTGAACTGTTTGAAGCGATGAAAAACCATAAAACCATTCTGATTGATATCAGGGAACCGGATGAATTTCAGGCGGCAGCAATAGACCGAGCGGTGAATTATCCTCGTGGTGTTTTGGAAATGAGAATTCACCAGCATCCTTTAGCCAGTCATCATTGCGATACTCAGCAGGCACTGGAATACCTTAAAGATCAGCCGATATATTTGATCTGTGGCACGGGTGGCCGTTCAGCATTAGCAACAGATACATTACAAAATATGGGATTTACTTATGTGAAGTCTGTTCGGGGCGGTTATCAGGCTTGGCTTGAACAAGGCTATCCCGTAGGAAAATAAGCTATTGAAATAAAGAAAATCTTATCGTTGATTTTTTAATTTAAGGGGTTTTGTTACATAAAGTCTTTGAAGGTAAAGTTTTCCTAAGTTACTAAAATTTAAGTTACAACTTAGGTATGAAGACTACATAATTCTGTAAATTTATTTAATACGGCTACGCTTGCATGGATCTGATTTTCTTGGCTGTCAAAATTCCTTTAGCAGAGTTTATCGCCTAATAATTTGATGCAATTTATCTTGGTTTCGACCAAACTTCGCCGATGATAACCAGACTCACTTTTTCCAAAGTGCTCCTCTTAGACGTTTAACTGTTTTAAATAACTCATTTCGCTCCATGCATCTCACTTTCTTATCTTTGCATGGCATTTTCATTCTTTCTTTATGGAATCATGGCATGTGCTTGTCGATCTGAAATCACTTGTCTACAATATTTTGTAACATATGATCCATCTATATAGACAGAATTAATCTGCTCATCAGATGGGATTTGATTAAGTAAATCCTGAAGAATTTGTGAATTACTGACATTATTTTTGGTCAGTTGTAGTGTACATAATTGAAGGGTTTGAGCATCTATACCAATATGCAGATTACGCCATTGCCGACGATATTCAGGTTGGTGTTTCTTGCGTTTCCATTCACCTTCACCAAAAATTACGGCCAGTTGAGTCTACTAATAGATATAGTCCTTCATGATTTTTTTGATAGCTGATTGCAATATCAATATGTTTTTGCCGTCTTTAGAGGGTGGAGTAATCTGGTGCTGTCCAACTTAACCCACTAAGCTTAATAAGGCTTTGTATAAAGCCTGTGACCATATTTAAAAAAAGTCGAAATAGAGATTTGATCATTAAACAGCACTGAATTGCTATATCAGAATAGGTTTGATTTCGACCTTGTTTGCCTTGTGATTGTGCATGCCACTTAGTATTCAGATCAAACCAAATTGTCAAATTGCCACGATTGATCAAAGCGCAATTGTAGGATGACCAATTGGTTGTACGATAAATTTTAGGTGTAGGCTTATTCATTTATAAATTATATTGCTGAATAGGACTTTATCGGTAGGTTTGTGCAACAAAGCCACCTATAACTATCAGGTGTGATCAATGCATAATAGTTTAGGGAAATAGTAATGAATTTAAGGTGCTAATTATTTACAGGGTAGTATTGCGTAACATATCTATTATTGATAGATAGAGCCTGATGTCATATCTATTATTATAGTATTTCACGTGATGGAACCGACATGATTAATAAGCAAAATCCAGAATCAAAACCTCAAAAAGAATCAAACGATGACAAGGGTGATCAGAAAACCTATCAGAATCCAGATCCTCAGAAAAAACCAAATGAAGAGCCTGAGAATCCACTTAAAGAGCAAAAGTAGATCAAAAAGCCCTCGTCGAGGGATTTTTGAAATCAAATGCTTACACTACTTTTAATCTCAAATAAATTCATGCTGGAATAGCTGCGACAACTTTTTCTCTATCCCACAAACGGTGATTTTGAATAGCTTGTTTGAATTGATCTTGGATCTCTTTAAAATTTTGAGTAGAGAATAGAGCTGCATCCTTAGTGAGCTGAAACTCATCTATTAAAGCGCATTTATCACCCAAGAAAACAATGGGCTTGAGATGTTTATATGTCTCTAATACATAATGTTTAGAAACTCCATCAGCCTTAAATACTTCTAAATTATTCCCATCAATCACGATTACGGCATCATAAGTCACTGAAGGCTCGCCATTTTGTCTTCCATCTACTGGTATTTCATTGCCATCACTAGATTTAACAGGGGCTGCGTTCGGTGCTAAAGTTTCCACAATAGCTTTTTCTGCTTCAGCCCATATTTTAATATCATCTATTGATGACGCATTTACACCGTTATGAACGAGCAAGGCAATTTTTCGCTGTTTAATATCAGATGCAGGAAAAGATGAGGTACTTAATCTTTTCGAAGATGCAATTACGGGTTGGTGCAGACTATCTTGCTGTTTAGGGGGAGTTTTAATACCTAACTCTTTCGCAACATATTCAGCTAAGTCCAAGTCAATATTAGCTAAGACAGCGTAAACTACACGTCTGCGGATATCTTCCGATTTAACCTTAGATAATTCAAAAGAATATGCATCCTTAATATGCTGTTGTTCATGTTTTTCCAAACTATGGTAGTGCATTGTGGCTTGCGAGAAATGATCAGCGAAACTTTCTGGTCGAACTCTTAGTTTGCTGCCTTGTACTTCTTCAGGATGTGTCTTGAAGGCACCACTGTCATTAGGTGATTCTCTTGGCCAATTTTCATCAACAGAATTAGGTTCATAATTTGCCTTTCCTTTATAAACTTCGTGATTAGCATAACCACCTCGTCTATTCGTATGAAAAGGACAAACGGGTTTGTTAATTGGAATTTGATTAAAATTTACCGTACCTAGTCTGTGTAAGTGAGTATCCGTATAGCTAAATAGCCGTCCCTGTAAAAGGGGATCGTTACTAAAATCTATACCTGAGACAATATTTGCAGGACTAAAAGCAACTTGTTCTGTTTCTGCGAAAAAATCATCTGTATTTTTGTTTAAAACAAATTTACCTAGTGGAGTGACAGGTACAAGTTCTTCTGGGATTAATTTTGTAGCATCTAAGACATCAAAGTCCCATTGTTTTGCATCTTCTTCAGAGAAAATTTGTGCGCCTAATTCCCATTCCGGGTAATTGCCACGCGCAATAGCATCCCACAGATCACGTCTGTGAAAATCGGGATCTTTGCCATTAATTTTTAGGGCTTCATCCCAGACGACTTGAGCTACCCCTTGCTTTGGAGTCCAATGGAATTTCACTAAGAATGCTTCATTATTCTTATTAATCAATCTAAATGTATGAACGCCAAAACCTTGTATAGAGCGTAGATTTCTTGGAATTGCTCTATCTGACATTATCCAAGTAGTCATATGTGATGCTTCGGTATTTAAAGAAATAAAATCCCAGAAAGTATCATGGGCAGATTGACCAGTTGGAACTTCATTGGCATCTTCTGGTTTTACTGCATGAACAAAGTCCGGAAATTTAATAGCATCCTGAATGAAGAAGACAGGGATATTATTCCCCACCAAATCATAATTTCCTTCTTCAGTATAAAATTTTATAGAAAAACCTCGTACATCTCGAACGACATCAGCCGAACCTCGCCCACCTTGAACTGTAGAAATACGGACAAAGATAGGGGTTTGATTATTTGTGTCCGTTAGGAACTTGGCTTTAGTCCATTTTTCATTACCGGTATAAGCTTGAAAGTAACCATGAGCACCGACCCCTCGAGCATGTACAACACGTTCTGGAATACGCTCACGATCAAAATGAATAAGTTTATCCCTTAGAAGAAAGTCCTCGAGAAGAGTAGGGCCTTTCTCATTAATTTTTAGACTATTTTGATTATCAGCTACGGGAACACCTAAAGAAGTGGTAAGAGTTTTACCTATAGGATCCACGTATGCTTCCTCAGAAAGCTGGTCAATTTTTGGTGTATTTGGTTCTTTCATATCACATTCTCTTATACATTTGCTTTATAACGTTTTATGAAAATAAGTATTTATTTTCACGTAAGTTAATGGCTTATTTGTTGACGGATATTTTGTGCTTATACAATTTAATAGGTTATCTACAATCGAATATGAGTTACTTGCCAGAAAACTCTTTTTTGGATCAAAGATACCCATATAAACTTTAAGTATTTACTCTTTGAGTAAGGTAAAGAAATGTGTATTTTTTGTTCGCTTAAACTATTCATTTTAAATAATATTGAATTAATCTAAGTCAAAACAAAACCTTATTAATTTTGATATTCCTCGCAATATAAACAGGATTTAGCCCATTTTGTATTTTGACAGCGAGGGCATTCTTCATTTAAATGATTTAAACGTTGGGTTTGACCACACAACATACAAGAATAAAAGTGA
The DNA here is from genome assembly GCF_028649355.1 of Acinetobacter sp. Gutcm_16. Lineage (NCBI taxonomy): Bacteria > Pseudomonadati > Pseudomonadota > Gammaproteobacteria > Moraxellales > Moraxellaceae > Acinetobacter > Acinetobacter sp. Gutcm_16. Next base: position 76,082 of record NZ_JAQSUV010000033.1, read on the forward strand.
TCGACATTATGATGATCTGCGATTTGGTATTCATCGGGAAACAGAGGAAGGCCCCATTTTATATTTTCTTTAGAATATGGGATCACGCTTAGGCAGCCATCAGTCTCAAGCAGTGCCATTTTAACTTGTCCAAGATGCTCTATTTTCTTTTGGCGCATTTCAGCAAAGAACTCATCATATGAATACTTTTCTTGCTTAATATCCTCAACAATCAGTAAACCATTTTTGACGATGTATATTGGTCGACCTTCCAATACGGTCTCAATAGCATCGGATTTCATCATTAAATAAGTTGTTAAGCGATATAAAGCCATAATTACTGCAAAAACGATGACAGCATGTATGATGGGAACTTCTTCATAGAACATAGCATCGCCAGCAGCAGATCCTAAACTAAGAATAATTGCGATTTCAAAGATGGAAAGTTGCCTAACACCACGTTTACCAGAAAATCTTAAAACTAAGATAATCAGGAAGTACATCAAGACACTACGAAGTACAATTTCTGCTGCAAAAGTAAATGTAGTATCAGCTAATAGTATTTTTATAAAGTCCATTTTACACCTATTTAATTATTATTTAGATGTGCTGATAATGAGCCTAAAAGGCTCATTATCATTATACTGGCTTACATTTTGTCCCATGCATCTTTAATAGCATGTTTGGCTTGTTCCCACTTTAAGCGTGATTCAGCCTTTAATTCTTCCCATTTTACTTTTAGATCACTTTCTGAATCCTCAAATAGTGCATCAGTACCACGCTCATTTCGGGCATGCTGACCTAATTCATAGGCTGAACGAAGATCACGGTCATAATCTACATCAGGAAGTTCTCGTTGGATATCGCCGTAATATGGGCGGTTTGAATAATCTGTACGCCAATCATGCTTGATTGAGTTTTCGTCTTGATGGTCATTGATAGTCATAATGAACTCCAATTCTATCCAACTAAGAATTCAAAAAAAAATTCTTAGTTGGATTTAATTAATGAATGAGTTTTAGAATTTAATAATATTATTCAACATGAAAAAATATTATTTCTGTTGAAAGTGTTGGTCATTTTGCTGGTTTTGGTTCGGTTATTTTTGCTGATTCGGATTTTTTTGCGGTTGGTCTGGTTGCTGTTGCTGTTGTTGCTGATCTGGATTTTTCTGCGGTTGATTTGGCTGCTGCTGTTGCTGATTTTTCTGCTGTTGATTTTGATTAGTCATTTTACTGAACCTCATAAGATTAGAATTAATCTACATTAATTAATCAGTAGATTTATTATTAATATCATAATTTGTGTTTTAAAAAACATCAGAGGTGTTACATTTTAATTTTTGAGTTAAATTGTGTTTGTTTTAAAGGTTTAGGTGTTGATAATAAATGGAAATATATATTTTGTTTTTTACAAAAGGCTAACAATGTTAAATTTTATTCTTAATTCAGATTTATATCTTTTTGATTGGATTTGTGTTTGTAATTTATTGATTTTTTTTGAATTTGAAAAAATAAAAATCTGTGTTGGATCAATGAAATAAAGAAAGGAATAATAACGGTGCTTGTACTTTCAATAAATAAAGTTAAAAATTTTATAAATTAGATATAATGCTTTTTACTAATTTTAAACACCATAATTTTTTTAATTCCAATGAGTGTGATTTATATCACAGATTGTGAAATTTTTATTTTTTCTAAAAATTATAAATATTTAATTAAGGTGTTGTATTGTGATGTTAAATAAATTAAAGGATTACATTTATTAACGTTTCTTTTCAAAGTTGCTAATTAATTAAGTATAAGTGTCAATTATGTTGGTATAAGTTATTTACCGCGAGAGAATTATAATGCCTACTGCAGTAAAAGAGAGAATTTTAAATTTAATAACCGATGCCCATCAGAAATATTTTGAAATAACACAATTTTTCTTAGATCCATCAGTGTCGCATTCTGCAAAAGAGTTGAAAGCTTTTCATTTCCTAGAAAACGAAATACTTCATTTGGATAGTGATTTCTCTGATTTTCCTACTAATGTTGATCAATTGGCAGTCTGGATGCAGAAACAAAATAAAACACAATGCTTGCATTACAAAGAGTACTTAGAAAGGCGTGAAAATGGGAGTGCAAGGGAGTTTTTTGGAACTACAAGTAAAGCTTATGAGTTTTTATACAAAGTAGCACCGACCAAACGTGTAGACGGGGCTTGGCTTTATAGCTTTACACAGTACTGGAATGATCCAGCTTTTAGAGACTTTATACAGATATATGTTGAGGAGTTGGGGTTAGGTTCCAGTCAAAGTAACCATGTAAAACTTTTCAATAAATTACTTCTATCACTTGGTCTTCATCAATTTTCAATGAATTTGCCTGATGAATATTATCACCAGTCAGCAATACAATTGGCTTTAGCTTATGCTCCATCAGATTTTATACCCGAGATTGCAGGTTTTAATTTTGGATACGAACAACTACCACTTCATTTACTGATTACAAATTATGAACTTAAAGAGTTAGGTATTGATTCCAAATATTTTAACCTACACATTACAATTGATAACTTTGATAATGGACATGCTCAATTAGCTACAAATGCGATTAAATGTTTAGCCAAACGCTACCCAAATCAATCCGAATTTATTCGTAAATTAAAGATAGGCTTTTTATTGAATAATCGGGGAGTTAGCTCAGTTCAAATAATAAAGAACCTAAATACTGAGCGAGTGGTTCTGGACATTTTCAAGAGCAAAGCTTTGGTTGGAAAGCAAATGCATAATGAGAAATGCAAGTTTAATAATAAGTCTGTAAATTCATGGCTATCAGAAGAAGATCAGGTTGAGGAATTCATTATTGAGCTAATAAAAATAGGATGGATTAAGCTTAACGAAGATCCAGAACATAGCCGATTTTGGAAGCTGATCAATGAAGAAGATGGGAAAATGTTTGGAGTTTTCTCTGCTGCAGAAAAAACTTTTATTTATGATTGGATTGCTGGTGCTAATTTAAGTAGACGCATGAATCCAGTAAATTCAGAATATATAAAAAACTTTATAGAACTAAATGATTTTAGTTATTTGTCAGAAAAAGAATTATCGCTGTTACAGCAGAAAATTCAGATATCTACAAATACTGGGCATAAACTTAGTAAGTTGATGCCATATTTAGCTCCACATCAACATCACCAAGAGATTGGTTTATGGGCTACGCAAAAAGTGGTTGAGTATATTTTCCCATTCTTAGGAAGTAATTTTAAATGATAGTAGGCTAACCTATTAATTTATATAAAATAGATGTAGTCTATGACAAATAGATTCCATCTACCTATTTTTACAAGTAAGAAATGAAACACCTTTGATTCAACGGACATTGCGACGGATTCGCGCTTCTTTGAAATTACTTACAAAGAAATAAAAGAGTACGACCAAAATCTAGTCGTACTCTTTATTTTAGAATAATTTAAATAGCTTGCCATTGTTGCTTAACTTCTTCTGAATTTTTAATCAGAACTATTTTGTCATCTTTGACTTCACCAATCCATGCCGTTGGGATCAGATGATGTTGATCATTTTCATCACGAGTCAATTTGAGTTGGTTATCACCTTCGAGATGATCAACTGTTCCGACTTTGGAACCACAAGAAGCAATTACATCTGAATGTTTTTTAATATCTTGAATATTTAAAGTACTCATTTCTTAAACCTCTTTTATAAACATAACAACATGGAAGCCTTTAAACTACTGCATATTTCCTTATAATTGTTGGATTTTAAATAATCCTTACATGATGATTTTATAGATACACCTAAACATACTATTTGGTTAACAATGAAACAAAACGAAATAAATAGTTAAATAACTATGAATATTTATCTATTTAAACAAACAGAATATTTCACCTGTTATTTAAATTAATTGACTTGAATTAATATTTTAAGAATGAATAGAAAAATATTTATAAAAAGCTCAACTTTAGAGATATTAAATCGCTTTGAGCATTACTCAGCTGAAGAAAAACTAAATCAACGTCCAATTGTGTTGAAACAGTTGATTCATTCTGTTGGAAGGTTGCCTGAACCTGCTTCGGGGCAAACCTATCAGCGTTGGCAAATTTTTGCTCAGATAGCTGGCTTTGACCTAAGTTTAGCCAAGCTTTTTGAGTCACATTTTGATGCTTTAAGTATTTTGCATGAACTCGGTTATGAAAAAGAAATCGATGAGGAGACATGGGCTGTTTGGGCTGCCGATGGTGGACCAGCGCCGTTACAGGTCAAAAATGGGCTTTGTCATGGAGTTAAGCAGTGGTGTTCAGGTGCTGAATTGATTCATAAAGCATTAATCAGTTTTAAAGATCAACAAGGGAAATCTCAGCTCTGCATTATTGACTTAAACCCATCATCGATCTCGATTGATTCAGCTCACTGGCAAGCTTTAGGCATGCAAGGCACACAGACCGCCAGAGTCAATTTTCAGGAGACCGCAGTCGAGTTTTTTTTTATTTAATAAGCCTTCAGAGGTAAGTCTTTCTAAAATTTGTTGATAGCGCCATGCAATGTCTCCAAGGGTATAGCTTGAATTAATATCTTCAACATTCACTGAAAAGCCATACTGAGGATCAAACTTGGCTCTGACTTTTACCAAGACATTTAAATCCTTTGAAAGTTCTACACCACTTTCTCTTTCAAACTTAAGCACACATTTTCTGTGCTGTAAATTTCCAAATGGTGCCTTTACAACTTGCAATAACTTTATCGGTGTTTTCATCCTTTTCAGCTAACTCAAGATAGTAATGTCCACCCTTAATATTGAGATTGCGGATCTCAGCTTTCACCCATACAGGCTCATTGAAATTAATTTGAATTACTTCCTGTACTGTGGATAGGTAATCACTAAGAGAAAACTGAGGTTCAGACATTAGGTCAATTATTTTAAGTGCTTAGGTTAATAGTATTAAAGCAATGCTAGAAGTGCAAATTGAGAATATGCTAACTTGACCTTGATCAGGGCATAAGGCATATTTCAGCTATAGTAGACGAAGTTATAGTAATTCACTTAATTACCTTAAAAAGCTCATCATTTGATGGGCTTTTTTTTTGTTGCTTGATAATTTGGAATAAAATGTGAATGAGGTCTCAATATAAACCAAGTATATTACTTGGTATTAGGTATTAGCTTCTCCATGAATAGTTAATATCAGTTTATACCTGCACCTTCCCCAAGTTGCAGTTTTTTTTGCTTCATTTTTCATGCAATTAATGATTTAATTATTTTGTTGTAAATAAAAACAACGATTCCTTGTTTCGGCGCAAAAGACCAAGGGGAAAGCCTTACAGAAATGTAGGGCTTTTTTAATAGCATCTTAACTTAAATCGTATTGGTATAAATTTTAATTTTTTATCAGATGTTTAGTAGATAAAGTGCGTTCAAATAATTGCGCTTTTTTGTTTGTGATATAGTTTAATCATTGCTTACAACAAGAAGAATAGAAATGAATATTTGTATCGGTGGTGATTTAGATGGCAGGGTAATAGTGCTTGATAAACCATGTTTTAATGCTAAAGAAGTAAACAAGACAAAATCAACAAACTACATTAAGCAAATGTATGTCATAGATGGTGACGTCTACTATTTTTGGCGTGATGCTGAGCTTAAATTGTGGGAAGTTACTCAACGAATAGAGATCTTACTGGCAAAGGCTAAGCGAAAATCTATTTAAATGTCCCTGAGAGTAGGTTTATTATTGTCTTTATCCGTAAAAGAAATTAGTTTAAATTAAACCAATTGTTAAAATAATTATGAGAACGGAAGACAATGAATAGAAAATTTGAACTACATGTGATTAGCCAGATCTATGACTTTTTAGTTGAAAGAGAGGCGTTTACCTCACTAAACCTTGATCGGAAAGTTACGGAGTTTTTTCGGGAAGTACATGTAGGGCAAGAAGAAGATTTTACAATTCTTGAATCAAATAAAATCTCAGGAAACTTTGGTGAAGTTTCCTATATCAATTTATTGAATGTCCCTAATTTCAACGATAAAGATAAATTTCTGAAATGGGCACATAAAGCTTTAAATTTATAAGTTGTAATAACTTAGTGTAATTTGATAGGAGTTATTTCGTTATTTAATAAATTCAATTACATAAATAATAATGTGGTTACATTGTGAACAGTAATTCATCAGAAGGCGGTTAGATAAATACAAATCACAGTGATATGTTTGAATCAAAAGTTCTACATGGATGGAATTAAAGATGAAATTATTAACTTTGGTGAGCATAGGTGCGGTAGCAAGTTTCTGTTTATTGTCAAAGCGTCACACTACTGAAAATTTATTTCATTCAAACTTCGATAATGTTGTTCGAAATGCTGTCTTACAGGGATTCATATAAATATAGATGCCTAAGATATATAACTTTTAAGTACTTAAAGGAGGAATAAGATGATCAGATTATTAATGTGTATATTTGGCCTTCATGGTGCTAGAGAGATCGATTACACCAATGACCAAAAAGAAATTTGTGTATGCCGAGAGTGCTTGAAGAAAGTCAAGAGTCCTCATGATTAGGTATAAGTTCTTTTTATGAAAAGACAGTCTAAAAAATCTGAGCATATAACCTCAAATTGGACAACCGAACAAGATAGTTTCTTAATTGAAAATAGTTTTATGGTGATTGAGCAGCTTATCAATCATCTGCCTTTTACTGAAGATGAAATTATTAAGCGTAAAGAGGTACTAGGTCTCACTAGAAGACATAGACAGATGCGTAAATTTTTAAGCAATCCCTCTTAAGAGAGTTCTAAGCCTATATTTTTTTAAAACGGATCAGAAATAAAAGACCCCGTTCGATATCTATTTTTCGCGGAGGTTTTTTCTCTTATGGATGTTGTTATACAACTTTATACACTTAATTAACGTCACAGTTACTTTTATAAAATCTCTTACAAGTCAATCCCTGAATAGCCACCGATTTTGGAATTATCCCTATTTAATTATTGGGGATTCTAGATAGCACGTCTGGTGTTATCCCTCTCTCAGACTGGACGAATCGTGTAGCGGATAACTTAAAATATGCTGCTCAGGATAAGTAACCACATGTTGCTGTGCATTCTACTTTCGGACTGCACAGTGCATTCGATTTCGACAAAGGTGCACATGTCACTGTTTGTGTGCAGTGTGTTAATTCAGAAAACCCTCTGAGTGAGGGCTGTTTCGAGTAAGCTCTATTATGTTCAATTGACAATAATTTGATAGAAAATTTAAATATTGGGAATTACGCATAAGAGATTTATATTAAATAAAATCAAGTAGATTTGGGAACGTTTGTAAGAAAATAATAACCCTTTGCCCTTGCTTGCAATAATAAATCCTATAACTTGGTCCAAAAAAGAAACTTAATTCAGAGATACCTTCACTGACTGGTTCAGTATCTCCAAAGTTTCCATTTGCAACCATATCAATTCGGACCTATATGCGTCTTTTTGACTGTTGGTCTTTTAACTTGGTAAGGGCACTATTTAAACTATTTGAAAAGTATCGCTAAATCAATCAAGGCGGGCGTGGTGTTTGAACCAATCATTGAGCTCATAACACTAGGCGTACCACTGACAGAAATTGCGGGACGTGCACGTGGAGTTGTTAGTGTTGTATCGCTATTTAGATCTATACGGTATAGGACAGAAGCACCATTATTGTTGTTTATTGCTGCTAGAGCCAATCCATTATCACCACCAGCAATATCAAAACCATCATTCAAGCCTAAGTTCACGCCAAGACTACCTAATCTCACCAATGTTCCATCATTGGGTGGAACTTGCTTCGTCAGTAACTGATTGGTATGATCTAGATTAAATAATTCGGTGCTAAGTGCTGAAATAGGTGTTTGAAAACTGTTGGTATATGCCGCAGCGCTAATCACGGCATTGGTGATCCCATTGATTTTGCCATCTTGAATGGTTTCACCTGTATCGACATTGATTCGCAGATTTTGCCCCGAATTACTGATGACTCTTAAACGGTCAGCCGTTGGATTGAAGTCAACAGCAAACTCTGTGCCGTCTAGAGCACTAAAGTTACTACCTGTACCTGCTTTAAGCGCAGTCACAAGTGTTGCAGCGCCAGAATTTGGATTAATAGTATACAGGTTTGCTTGGTCAGTTAAACCATATAGCGTATTGGTTTTATCGGTAGCAGTACGTAATCTAAAATCAATACCTACGAATTTTTCATTGACCAATACGCCTGTGATTCTTTGTTCAGTCGTATCATTTGGACGATTGATTTCAAATCGAATTAAAGCATTATTGTTAGTCAGCCCGATTCCTTTTGAGGTGGTATCTTCTGCTCGATTAAGTGCAACCCCACGAATGGAGGTTTGACGATATTCGCTAGGCAACTCGCTCGTCTCAAAAATAGCGTTACTGGTCGTTCCTACATGAGCAAGATTAACTCTAAATAATTTATATGCACCTGAGACTTGTAATGCGGCAAAACCAATATTATTGATTGGGTCTATATCAAAACCACCGTTATTCGATATATCCTGACCTAAGGGTGCAGAGATGCCTAATGTTCCGGCATTTGCATTTTGCAGATAAATGCGATCTGTCGCAGAGTCAATACTGTATAATTTTGTACTTGCCGTTCCAGCAAAAGCATTGGTATAAGCTGCGGCACTGACTTCAGTTGTAGCTTCACCAACCCGACTGATTTCTCCGTCGGTGATGGTGAGACCTGTATCAACATTGACTCTTAGGTTTTGACCATCTTGACCAATAATTCTTAGACGATCCGCAGCAGGATTGAAATTCACGCTAAGCGCATCGGGATTGGCAGTAATTTTACTAAAAACTGTATTACCATCGGTCGTATCTGCTGGATCAGCTGTCATCTTAATGACGAATTTTGCCACGCCAGAGCTTGGATTTAACGTGTAAATATTACCCAACAAACCTACTGCATATAACTTTCCATCACTTGGGCGATGGTCCATTCCAACCAGTTGATCCCCAGAAACTAAACCTGAAACTTTAATATTTGAAATCAGTGAACCAGGTTTGTCATGATTGAGTGAACTAATCATACCGTTACTGGTCAGTACCAAGAGATTACCAGTAGCATTTGTTGGAGGAATAGGCTCAGATGAATTTGAGTCATTACATCCAACTAATCCGATGCCACCGAGTGCGGTGAGAGTACAGATGAGTGTTTTGAGTTCCATGTATAATTTCCTTAATTATTGATATTTGATTTCGAAGAACTTTTGATTACACGGTTAAATTTGTAAAACAACTTAGCTTTGCTGAGAAACACGTCGAGGTATATTTAGACTTGAAAAGAATCATTTTCTATTGTTAAGCGTGTAGAATGCATAGAAATGAAGATATTTAAGTTCAATGTTTGTCGCATGTTAATTAACCATATGTCTTTATTGTTTTTTAGTAAATATATGTTTTATGGATATTATTTTGTATTGTTATATCTATTTAGTAATGCTTCACAGATTTTTCACATCAAGTATGAGGTTAAATACAAAATTAAACTGCATTTCAACATCTAGATCTGAATGGCTTTGTTGCATAAAGATTTTAAAGATAGAGCTTTCCTTAGTCGCTCAAATTTAAGTGAAAACTTGGGTATGAGGTCTGCCTAATTCTGTAAATATATTTAAGACCGCTACACGAGCATGAATTTCATTCACCTGACTAGGAAAGCTTCTTGCCATTAATTTATCGCCTAATAATTTGATGCAGTGCATCTTGGTTTCAACCAAACTGCATCGATGATAGCCTGACCATTTTTGCCAAAAGTTTAACAATACGAAGTAATTCATTTCGCTCTGGGGAATGAACTTTTGTATCCTTCCAAGGCTTCGCATTTTTTCTTGACGGAATCACCGCATGCGCTTGTCAATCTGCAATCACCTGACGGCATTGTTTTGTGTCATAAGCCCCATCTATATAGACTGAATCAATCTGTTCATCTGGTGGAATTTGATCAAGTAAATTACCAAGTACTTGTGAATCACTGCCATTATTCGTCGTGAGCTGAACTGCCCGTATTTGCAGCTTTTTAGCATCTATACCAATATGCAGTTTACTCCATTGCCGACGATATTCAGGTTGATGTTTCTTGCGTTTCCATTCACCTTCACCTAAAAACTTCAGGCCAGTTGAATCTACAAGTAGATGTAGTTCACCATGACTTTGCCGATAGCTTATCGCAATATCAATTTGCTTTTGTCTTCTGCAGAGTGTGGAATAATCTGGTGCCGTCCAACTTAAACCACAGAGTTGAATAAGGCTTTGCACAAAGCCTGTGACCATACGTAAAGAAAGTCGAAATAGACATTTGATCATCAAACAGCATTGAATCGCTCTATCTGAGTAGGTTTGATTTCGTCCTTGTTTACCTTGTAATTGAGCATACCATTGAGTCTGAGGATCAAACCAAATCGAAATATTTCCACGATTAATTAAAGTTTTATTGTAGGTGGACCAGTTGGTTGTACTATAGATTTTAGGTATAGACTTATTCATCTCAGAATTATATTGCTGAATCAGAGCTTACGAACAGCTTTGTGCAACAAAGCCCTTTTGATATTTAAAAATATATGCTTCAGCCAGTAATCAAAACTTAGATAGCGCCCACCACCGAGTACCAATAAAGCTAACAGCATGACTAAGTAAGTTACTGCAAACTCAATACCATTATTCAAGATGACAAATGATCCACTTGAAGTTAACCAGTCATAATTTCCATATGTTTCTAAGATCTGACGAGCTTTTTCTAACTTTTCAGATGAAGAAATTACCTGAGCACTAGCAAATGGAGCATTAGGATCAGCAATTGCTTGCCATCCATTGGGTAAATGTACCGTAACGATAGCAACTAACATGGTGATAATGAGTGGAATACTGATGAATCGAGTTAATAAACCTACTGCTAAGAGAATAGCCCCCATAATTTCAGTCGAAGTTGCGAGTGCCGCCAGCAGTGTAGGAAATGGTAGACCTAAACCCCAATCAGTATTACCGAACCATTCGACTGTATCTTGAAAATGGGTAAATTTATTTGTACCCGCCATCCAGAATATCGGAACTAAATAAAGTCTTAGTGCAAGTGCTGCAATACCATCACCATGTTTTATGACACTACAAAATTTTCGGTATTTTTCTGATAAAAGATAGATAACGTTGTTCATGAAAATTTCACACCCAATACGATTGAATAGTCATTAGTCGGGTGATAACGGTGTTTCTTACATAATTTTTAATTTGGACTGTAATAAATGTCAGTTTAAGTCGTCTAACCATAGTACCTAAGTACAAACCGTGAAATTATATTAAAGGAATAGAAAAATGAACAAATTAAACTCAATCACATCAGTTGCTGCACTATTAGCGTTATCTGTAATTGGTGCAACTCAAGTATCCGCAGCAACAACCACGCATGCGACAGAGACACATGCAAGTAAAGCGGCTGATGGCAAATGTGGTGAAGCTAAGTGTGGTGCAAATAAAATGCATAAACACGAAAAGACCACTGAAGCAAAATGTGGCGCTGATAAAAAAGCAGCAGACGGTAAATGTGGTGCAACCAAGAAAGCAGCAGATGCGAAATGTGGAGCTGATAAAAAAGTTGCTGATGGCAAGTGTGGCTCTAAATAGTCAATCAGTTAGAAAATGATGTCGCTATGGACCACATAGCCGGCATCATTTCCAAAATTGGAGTATCACTATGGTTGATTTAGCTGGTGTGGGGCTTGGGCTGAGAAGGGATTTTATAGATGAATTTCTTAGTGCTGAAAAAGCGCCAGACTTTATAGAGATTGCACCTGAAAATTGGATGGGTTTTGGTGGTCGGCATGCAAAGCTATTAGCACGATGCGTAGAAAAAGCCCCATTAATATGTCATGGACTATCTTTATCGATTGGAGGACCTCATCCGCTCAATATTGAATTTATTCAACAGATTAAAAGTTTCTTAGCAGATTATCATGTCCCGATTTATTCTGAACATTTAAGCTATACCCATGATAGGGGCTACTTATACGACTTGATGCCGATTCCAATGACAGAGACTGCGGTCAAATATGTGGCTGAACGTATTTTACGTGTTCAAGATATTTTAGGAAAAAGATTGGTGGTTGAAAATGTCTCAACCTATTTAATGCCAAATGCTGAGATGAGTGAAGCCGATTTTGTTTCTGAAGTACTTCAGCAAGCTGACTGTGAATTACTACTTGATGTGAATAATGTCTATGTAAACAGTATAAATCATGGCAGTGATGGCTACGCTTTTATTAGAGCAATGCCAAAAGAGCGGATTCGTTATATACATATTGCGGGACATGAACAAGTTGAAAAAGATCTATTGATTGATACGCATAGCGCAGAAGTGTGTGATTCTGTTTGGCAATTATTGCAACATACTTATCAAGTCTGCGGGGTAAAGCCAACCTTACTTGAGCGTGATTTTAATATTCCATCATGGAAAGCGTTACAAGATGAAATGACCAAAATTACAATAATGCAGCAGGAGGGCAGTAATGAAAATAGAGCAAATATCTTTCCAAGCGACGCAGCAGCAGTTTTGTAACTGGATTCGTTCTCCTCAATCTGAATTGCCGAAAGCACTTCCTGCGGAAAGAATGCAGATTTATCGAGATTTACTTTTTAATAATGTTTGTTCTTTTATTAACTTGGTTTATCCAGTAACTCGAGCAATCTTGCCTGAGTTAAAGTGGCAAAAGCTATTAAATGAATTCTTTCAAAAAGCGCAATGCGATTCACCGTTTTATAATGATATTTCCCTACAATTTAGAGAGTATCTTACAGACTGTCAGCATCCTATTTTAAAAGAATATCCTTGGTTAGCTGAGCTCTTACAGTATGAGTGGCTTGAACTCTATTTAGATACCATTGAAATTGCAAAAAAAAAGGTGACTTTGCAGGATAAATGGCAATTAAAAACCCAAGTCTGGGTGCTCGTTTATCAATATCCAGTATATCAATGGTCGTCACGTATGAGCATTTCTGAAATTGAGCATATGCCGAGTGTCATCATGGTATGGCGAAATGATCAAGATCATATCTGCATAGAAACCTTATCTGCTTTATTTGCAGTGGTAATTGAACAACTCAATCAACAAGAGTTAGTTGAACAAGACATTAAAAATTTAATAAAAGCGACATTCCCTGATTTTTCTAATACCCAGATCCAAACACAGATCTATGGGTTAAAAGAGTTATTAACCCGATTGAAATTGTTAGATGCTCCCAATAACAATGATGAGGAAAAGGGATGAGCGTAGAACCAGCAAATAGGGATGAGGAAATATTGCAACAACTGCAAAGCCCAGCCTTTTTAATCGAACTCAGACAACAAATGTTGAAGTTTGCCATTTTACAATTGTCCTCATTTCAACTTGCTGAAGATGCTGTTCAAGAAGCATTAGCCAGTGCATACCAACATATTAGTTCTTTTACTGGTCGGGCAGCTTTTAAAACATGGGTGTTTGCTATTTTAAAAAACAAAATTATTGATTTAATTCGACAAAAATCTCGTTTGATGACAATGAGCGAGTTGTTTAATGATGAGGAAAGCGAATTAAGTATAGATGCGTTATTTGATGCGTCTGGACATTGGCATAAATATGAAGCACCTCAAGCTTGGCCTAGTCCAGAAGAGATGTTGGAGCAACAAGATTTCTGGATCATTTTTAATGCCTGTTTGAATCACTTACCAGCCAAATATGCACAAGTTTTTATGCTTAGAGAAATGATTGAACTGGGTTCAGATGAAATTTGTGAAAAGCTCGGAATTACTGTTACTAACTTAAATGTACTTATGTATAGAAGTCGAACAAGATTACGTGAATGCTTAGAAAATAAATGGTTATTGAAGGAGGATTGCTCATGCTAACGTGTCTCCAAGCCACCCAATTATTATCTGAAAGATTAGACAGACCCCTTCTGTTTCTAGAACAGACTAATTTACAAATTCATTTGTTGGCATGCCGTTCATGTCGTCGTTATGGAAAGCAAGTCAAAACACTTAGTCAGCTTTCCAAAGAGTTTAAAAATTTTGATGAGGGTAAGTAGCTCGTATCTGCTTTTTCCAAATACAAAGTCCTCAGGCTAAGTTGATGTGAGTAATATAAAATAACTATTAATTCGATTTTGAGAATTTGTACGTGAATGCTTATGTTTGTTTTATAAAATCTATTTTTTTTAAAGGAAAATATTTTATATCAGTTTCTTTATTTGTGATTATTCTGTACATTTATTAGTCAAATTTGCGTTGTGAAGAGGGCGGTATGTATAACTTTTCTGTAAGTGATTTAGACCAAATAATTGAAAACACACTGAAAGAAAATAAAAAGATCAGTAAAGTATTGATGGGATATAAGCTATTTCATGAGTTAATGAATGATCCTAAGTTTCATGCAGAAGTGACCAATTCAGCGTTAAGTGCGACGAAAAGAAAATATAAGCGTTTAAAAATCAAAATCACGACGGATGAATACCAGCTTCACTTTGAGTAAAATCATCTACTTGAATAAAAAATTTTGAAGTCTAAGTGCAATATTAAAATTAAGAGTACCCACTTTTCTACTGTGAAAAAATTCGATAAGATAATAATCCATTATTTTTTTGTGCTCTATATGCGCCCCCGAATACGTAAGTTCTTACATTCCTTTTATTCAACACCAAATTCAAAAGTTCTTGAGATGAAATATAACTTAAGTAGTTATAGTGATTTGGACTTACTCAAAAAAATTCAAAAATCTAGCTGCCAAAATCTTAGAGCAGCCATTTGCAGCATCCTTTATGAGCGTGGTTATACCCCTGCTGAAATCACGCTATTAACCAATGAATAGCCTTAACGTAAAGGCCATCCATGCTGAACTGTTAAAATTACAAATATTTTACTTAGAGCTGCAGATCTTTAGTGTTGATCCCAAAAGCTTTTCTCCATGCCTGAGGGCTGGTGCTATATTTTTCACGAAAATTTTTTCTAAATGACACTGTATTATTAAAACCTGAAAGCTCGGTTATCTTTTCAATCGACAAGTTTGTCGTTTCTAAGAGTTCACAACTTAATCTGATTCTTTCAGTATTCAGCCAATCGACTAAGGTCATACCTGTAGCCTTCTTAAAATGCCGTGTGAACGTCCTACGTGTCATATGTGTTCGTTCAGCTAGGCTTTCAATATTATGTTGTACAGCTAAATTCGTTCTTAAAA
Source organism: Acinetobacter sp. Gutcm_16 (assembly GCF_028649355.1). NCBI lineage: Bacteria > Pseudomonadati > Pseudomonadota > Gammaproteobacteria > Moraxellales > Moraxellaceae > Acinetobacter > Acinetobacter sp. Gutcm_16. The sequence continues at coordinate 91,307 of NZ_JAQSUV010000033.1, forward strand.
AATCAAGTAATAGGTTAATTTGTGCATCTTGGCTCGATTCTGCTACTGGCTGTTCAATAAACTGAGCTTGCCCACCTTCACGGTGAGGCGGAATTACCATTACTCTAGAGACTCTATTCGCAATTTGTGCATTATAGATTTCACGTACCAAGTACAAACAGCAGTCTAACGCTGCGCCTGTTCCAGCAGAGGTTACGATCCTTTGGTCTTCTACATACAAGGCATCATGATCAAGCTGAACCTGTGGAAATCGCTCACTGAAATCTTGTTCAGCCATCCAGTGCGTAGCTGCTTTTTTATGGTCAAGTAAGCCAGCATATGCTAATGCATAAGTTCCATAGCATAACCCTACAATTCTAATTCCAGTCTGATATGCACAATTTAGGGCATCGATAAGTACTTGTTCAGGCTCGTGATTAAAATCATCCCACCCAGGAATAATAATAAGATCTGACTCTTTAATAAGTTCGATCCCACCATCAGGCATAATCACCATGGATTGTTCTGTTTTTACAGGCTGGCCATCTATAGAAAAAATTTTAAGGTCAAATAAGGACTTATCTTCAATTTGGATATTGAAGATAATGTGGGGAATAGAGAAGTGAAATGGATTTATATTGGGATAGACGAACAATCCAATCACTGGTATAGCCATTCAACCAACCTCTCTAAAATAATGAATATAGCATGTTGTCCCAATAGTTTCGATGATTGTCCTTAAGGACAGTTTTTTTGTTTGATGATTTCTATCATGATCCAAGTATGACTAAATGATTGGATCTGTAACATGAATCAAATTTTAAGTAGTTCTCTTATTACACTCTCTCTGGCAATGGCTTCAGTCAATTTATATGCGAATGATAAAGTAGTTCAACGAGATACCTCTAAAGTGACGCATATACAAGAAATTCGCAATGCAACGATTAAAGTAACCTATGCTGATACAACTTTTTTAATTGACGCAATGTTTGCGAAAAAAGGCTTCTATGAAGGCTTTCCTGATACTCATCGTAGCTATTTACGTAACCCATTAGTCGATTTGCCCATCAAGCCTGAAACGATTTTAGAAGGTGTAGATGCGGTGATCGTGACCCATACACATTTAGATCATTGGGATGATGCAGCACAAGCGACTATTCCAAAAAATATGCCATTGTTTGTACAGAATAAAGAAGACCAAAAAGTCATCCAGTCACAGGGTTTTAAAGATGTTCGTGTATTAACACAAACAACGTTTGAAGGCATTAAACTCACTAAAATTGGTGGTCAACACGGTACTGATGCTATGTACCGTATTCCTAAACTCAAAGCTGGATTAGGTGAAGCAATGGGTATGGTATTTGAAGCTAATGGCCATGAAACGGTTTATGTGGCTGGTGATACCATTTGGCGTCCTGAAGTTGATCAAGCAATTCAATCTTTTAAACCGGATGTGATTGTATTAAATACAGGTAACGCTTTAGTTAATGGCTTTAAAGAATCCATTATTATGGGCGAAGAAGATACTTACCGAGCAACTCAGAAAGCGCCAAATGCCAAAGTTATTGCTGTTCACATGGATGCCATTAACCACATGTCGGTAACACGTGCTCAGCTTGCAGAATATGTAAAAGACAAAGGAATCCAAGATAAGGTTTTAATTCCTATCGATGGTGAAACGCTTTCTTTCTAAAGTAACTTAAAGAAGTGGAATGCTCCCACTTCTTTAAAATCCTAAGTAGAGCAAAATAAATGTTAGTTAAATAAAGGAAAAGATATGTCAAAATCAGCTTTATTAGTGATCGACTTACAAAATGAATATCTACCTACAGGTAAATTACCATTGGTAAATATTGAACAAGCTGCTGCTAATGCAGTGAAAGTAATTACGAAAGCACGTCAAGACGGTACTCAAGTGATTCATGTCCAGCATATTGCGAATGCTGAATCGCCTATATTTCAACCTGACTCAATTGGTATTGAATTTCAGGACACAGTTAAGCCACAAGCAGATGAAACTGTGGTCATTAAAAATCACATCAACGCGTTCTTAAATACGAATCTCAAAGAAATTTTAGATAGCAATCACGTGACTGAGCTAGTCGTGATTGGTGCTATGAGCCATATGTGTGTTGATGCTGCTGTTCGTGCTGCTTCTGACTTTGGTTATAAGGTAAGGGTTATTCATGATGCTTGTGCAACGCTAGACCTAGAATTTAATGGCGTTAAAGTACCTGCTGGTCATGTTCATGCAACATTAATGGCCGCTTTTGAATTTGCATATGCTCAAGTGATATCAACCGAAGATTATGTTAGCTAAAGATTAAGATTTTCTAAAATTAACTTTATGCTAAATCTAAAATTAGACAATAAAAAGCCTGATTATTTATCAGGCTTTTTATTGTCTGCTCATTGTGCTGGACAAAATGGTAATGCTTTAAAGTAAAATATGGAATGGCATATATATGTTTATTCATATATAAATATATGTAAAGATTCGATTGAGTTTGAGCAAATGACTGCTACTCCAAAAGTGAAGATCTATCACAATCCTGAATGTGGTACATCACGTAATA